>DEIT01000038.1:10509-18261 GCA_002352635.1 Hyphomicrobiaceae bacterium UBA2767
AATGCCCGCTTTGGCGCCTCGGTTCCGAATTGGCCGGCCTTCGACGACTTGCCCGCCGCACTCGTCACTCTGCAGAAACGCTACAAGCTCGTTGTCCTGTCAAATGTCGACCGCCAGAGTTTCGCCGGTTCCAACAAGCGGCTCGGCGTGACCTTCGATGCTATCTACACAGCCGAGGACATCGGCTCCTACAAGCCGGATCCCCGCAATTTCGACTATCTGCTGGAGCATCTGAAACAGGACTTCGGCTTCGAACACGGTGATATTCTGCACACTGCCCAGAGCCTCCATCACGACCATGTTCCGGCGAGCCGGATCGGCCTCGCACGCTGCTGGATCGACCGGCAGCATTTGCGCGATGGGGGAGGTGCAGGCGTGACCAAGGTTCCTGAAGAATGGCCCGAACCGCATTTCTATTTCACGACGCTCAGCGAGATGGCGGAGGCCGTCGCACGCGAAGGTGCCACCGGGAACTGAGACCCGCTAAATGTCGGGTAAGGGTTTCCGCCTGAGCGAGTTCGGATTCAATTTCTTCAGGAATGCCTTTGGATCACTTTCCGCTTCGGGGTAGTAGCCCGGTGCAAGTACGTAGATGCAGCTGCCCTTGGTGTATACGGCAGGCAACCTTTTTTGCTTTGCCGTCTTGATCCAAAGCGCCAGCGCCTCAGCACTCAACTCCGGTTTTACGACGTTCGGCAGTTCTTTGTTGTGAAACAGCTCTTCGGATTTCGACGGATCGGCATTCATCAAGTCAACGCGAATGCGCTGGGCATAATACGGACCCAGGCTGAACCAACGCGCGCCAAGTAATTCGTCATCATACAGGACACCCTTGTAACCGTGTGAATCCACGGGCATTTTCTTCCAGAATTCTTCACGCTGGCGAACAATTTCAGTCTCGTTGGGCTGCATTCTGCGCAAGATGAGCCCGCCAATCAGCACAAACAAAATGAGGCCCACGGCAACGGCTGGCCCCCACCCTGAATCTGTGAGGATGCTATTCCAATCAACTTCGTCGCGTTGAATGGGCGGCCCTATGGCTAAGGCTGTCGTTGCCGGCGCGGCCAGGGCAAACGAAAGGGCAAGGCCAACACGCCGAATGGCCTTTCGGCCCGGGTATTGAGTAAGCATGGTTCAATCCCATCTTTGCTCCCAAGGGGGCTTCTGTCCTTCCATGCACGCACGATATGGGGATTGGCCTATGCCGTGTGAAGCCCTCTTGCAATCTCCACCCATCCGCCGCACAGTAAGATCACTTGTTCCCAGGGGCGCCGGACAGCACCGGCTGAGATCGAGTTGACGTTGGCCTCAAGCAGCGAAGCAATAGGCCAAAGCTACTCGAGCACCCTTCGAACCTGATCCGGGTGATACCGGCGTAGGGACTGGAACCGATTTTTTCCCCCGCCGTCATTCCCGAGGTTTGCACGCGCGTTTGCGTGCCCTGACGAGAAGAGCGGCAGCCATGACCACATCGATCCTGTTTGCACGGTTTATTGGACCCGTCATGCTCATCGCCGCGGCCTCGATGCTGCTGGACCGTGACGCCATCCGTGCCGTGGCGGAAGATTTCATGAGTTCGCCGGCGCTCATCTATCTGGCCGGGGTGCTGACCCTGATCACCGGGATCACGATCGTCACCTTTCACAATTTCTGGGTGTTCGATTGGCGCATCATCATCACAATCTTCGGTTACATCTGCATCGTCTCGGGTTTCTTCCGCATGGCCTTCTCCACGCATGTGAAAAAACTCGGCGATTGGATGCTGGAGACGCGGCCGATCATTCGTGTCGCGGCTGTTATGAACGGCCTGCTTGGCGCGTACCTCACCTACGAGGGTTTCATAGCTTGAATGAACACATCCATTCTCATCGCCAAGTTCATTGGACCCGTCATGCTTGTGGCCAGCCTATCCGCGCTGCTGAACCACCGGCTCATCGTGAGCATCTTCGAGGACTTCATGAAGAGCCCGGCATTGATCTTTATCGCCGGGGTCATGACGCTGGTGATGGGGCTTACGCTTGTCATCTTCCACAACCGATGGGTCGCGGACTGGACCGTGCTCATTACAATTTTCGGCTGGATCGGAATTGCCGGCGGCATCATGCGCATGGCGTTTCCGATGGCAGTAATCGATATGGGCAAGCGGATGATCGAGCAGAAGACACTGCTGGCCGTCATCGGCGTGATCAACGCTTTGCTCGGCGCATTCCTGACCTACAAGGGCTATCTGGCCTAAATGACTGAAAAGAAAGAGAGATCTTTAAAATGAACAAGCACACGCGTCCTGAAGATGTCATGCGGCCGGAAGTGACCACCGGTCCCTTGCCCGCCAGCAAGAAGATCTTCACCAGTCCGCAAGGTCACGATGACGTGCGCGTGCCCATGCGCGAAATCGCACTCACCAACGGCGACGCATTCGCCGTTTATGACACCTCCGGCCCCTATACGGACGAAAGCGCCACCATCGACGTGGAGAAGGGGCTGGCGCCGGTACGTCTCGACTGGATCGCGGAGCGCGGCGGTGTCGAGGAATATGAAGGCCGCGAGATCAAGCCGGAGGACAACGGCAATGTTTCCGGCAAGCATCTGGCGCGAGACTTCCCCAACCTGCGCAAACCCTTGCGCGGTCTCGACGGACACCCTGTGACCCAGTTTGAATTTGCGCGGAAAGGCATCGTCACCAAAGAGATGGTGGCAATTGCCCATCGTGAAAATCTCGGCCGTCAACAGGCTTTTGAAGACGCGAAAGCCAACCTCGAGGATGGTGAGAATTTCGGCGCTGACATCCCTGAATTCATGACGCCCGAATTCGTGCGCGACGAGGTGGCGAAGGGCCGAGCGATCATCCCAGCCAATATCAATCATCCAGAAACGGAGCCGATGATTATCGGCCGCAATTTCCTGGTGAAGGTCAACGCCAATATCGGCAACTCCGCTGTCACGTCTTCCGTCGAGGAAGAAGTGGAGAAGATGGTGTGGGCGACGCGCTGGGGCACCGACACGGTCATGGACCTGTCGACCGGCCGCAACATTCACAACACGCGCGAATGGATCCTGCGCAACTCGCCCGTGCCCATCGGCACCGTGCCAATCTATCAGGCGCTGGAAAAATGCGACGGTGATCCGGTCAAGCTGACCTGGGAGCTCTATCGCGACACGTTGATCGAGCAGGCCGAGCAGGGTGTTGATTACTTCACCATCCATGCGGGCGTGCGGCTGAAATACATCCACCTCACCGCCAAGCGCGTCACCGGTATCGTCTCCCGTGGCGGTTCGATCATGGCCAAGTGGTGCCTGCATCATCACCGCGAGAGCTTCCTGTATGAGCATTTCGCCGATATCTGCGACATCTGCCGCAAGTATGACGTGTCCTTCTCGCTTGGAGACGGTCTGCGTCCCGGCGCGCTCGCCGATGCCAATGACGAGGCGCAGTTCGCGGAGCTGGAGACGCTGGGCGAGCTCACAAAGATCGCCTGGGACAAGGGCTGTCAGGTCATGATCGAAGGCCCAGGCCATGTGCCCATGCACAAGATCAAGGTCAATGTGGAGAAGCAGCTCAAGGAGTGCGGCGAGGCTCCCTTCTACACGCTCGGACCGCTGGTGACCGACATCGCACCCGCCTACGACCACATCACGAGTGGCATCGGTGCGGCCATGATCGGCTGGTTCGGGACCGCCATGCTCTGTTACGTCACGCCGAAGGAGCATCTGGGGCTCCCCAACCGCGATGATGTGAAGACGGGCGTCATCACTTACAAGATCGCCGCCCACGCCGCCGACATCGCCAAGGGCCACCCGGGCGCGCAGGCGCGCGACGATGCGCTGTCACAGGCGCGCTTCGACTTCCGCTGGGAGGACCAGTTCAACCTCTCTCTCGATCCCGATACGGCCATTGCCTATCACGACGAGACCCTGCCCAAGGACGCGCACAAGGTGGCGCATTTCTGCTCCATGTGCGGGCCCAAATTCTGCTCCATGGAAATCACCCAGCAGGTCCGAGACTACGCCGCGAAGCTGAATGAAAAGCAGGCCGGGATGGATCAGATGTCCGAAAAATTCAAGGAACTCGGCAACGAGGTCTATGTGCCCGCGGAAGACGTTGAAAAGGCGAAGGCCGAAGCCGTCAAGGTGAGCAATGAGAGCCTGAAGGGGACGCCCGCAGCGGAGTAGTTTTCACGCCGTATGAGACTTCATAAGGGGCGGCTTAGGCCGCCCTTTTCTTTTTGCGCGCCAAAATCAACGTTTGGGAAAAGCAGTCTTTCTGAGGAAATCTGAAAGTTTTTTGTTGAGTTACTGCACATAAATCTTATGAATCTGCACCATATTTGTTCAGTTGGCTTTTAAGGTCGCAAATACTGACGCCATGAGATCCAAGTTACCACCATGGAAAATTTTCAGGAAGGCTCTCTCTTTGCTTTGGGAAAGGCGCGCCTTTGCGCTGTTGATTTGTCTGCCGATCTTGCTGTTTGTCGCCCTTTTTTCGCTGCCGGCAGATTTGGGAGTCATTCGTTACATACCGGCGTCTGAATTGAACAAAGAGCAGGTTCCAAAATACATTAAGTATCTCTATTTCGCTGGCAGGGGAGCTGGATTCATTATTTTGGGGTTCTTCTTCTCTGTCATTGCTGTGTATTGGCATCGGAGTATTCTGCTTCAAGAAAATTCCATAAGGGGCATTCCGATCCGTATTGATGCGGTTGTTTGGAGGTACATTGGATATTGCATTCTTATTGGGCTCATTTGGGCGGCTCTCTGGCTTGCAATCATTGCCGTGGCTGGCGTGGTATCGGTCGCGGCGCAAGCGGCTTCAGGAACGCAGGTAATTCTTGGAATATTGCTGATTCCACTCTTTTTGTGGCTTGGCGTAGTCACATTTCGATTAAGTCTGGTCCTCCCGGCGGCTGCGATAGGGCAGCGGGGGGTTGGCTTCGCTGCCGCCTGAAAGATCTCGCGGGGCAGTAACTGGCAATTGTTGGCGCTGAATCTATTGGCAGTACTCTTCGGGTTCGTAGTTGGATTCATTACCTCTTTTCTGGGCAAATTATTCGAGCTGATTGTAACCAATTTCGTTGGAGCGCTGCCTCAAGTCGTCACTTTGCCTGTGCAAACAATCGTAAACCTCATTTACATTCTGGGTGGGATCGCGATGTTGTCCGTTACCTACGCCTATTTGACATACGAGGGTCCTAGAGGAAGGGCAGTAGCCCGTAGCTAAATGCGAAATATCCTTGCCCTTCTTGTTCTTTATGCCGCCACCTATGGTGGCTTCCGGCAGACCCACATCGAGGTCTGGGAGAAAGACAATCAGGCCTACGTCATCTTTCCGGCGGGGAGTGTCGGCAAAGCGTTGTATTACGCTTGGCGTCCTCTGACCTACGCGGATGCCACGCTCACGGGGATGCGGTTTCACATCGGCCCGCATCAGTAGGGCATTCTTGTCCCGCCCACACCTAGCGCAGTAGAGTAGGGAGCAAGGACGTAGAAGGAGGGTTTATCGATGGCAATGCTGGACAAGCCAATTTCAGATGGGCGGGAGTGGACGCGCGACACCATCAACCCGCAGGACTGCATAATCCCCTTAGGCGAGGCCGGTCTCGCGGAGGTTTTCGCGATGGTGGAGACCATCGAGGCCAACCCCCTGCCGACCATTCTGCGCCATCCGGACCAGTTTGAAATCCCGGCTCTGCGCGCGGTCGTGGCCAAGGCGAGGACGGAGCTTTCCGAAGGCACAGGCGTCGCGGTGCTCGATCGCTTGCCCATGGACGAGATCGACAAGGACACTGCCGTTGCCATCTCATGGGTGCTCGGCCATCTCGTGGGGCGTCCCGTGGCACAGAAGTGGGACGGCACCATGCTCTATGACGTGACCGACACGGGCGCGACCTTCGGCTATGGCGTGCGCGGGTCCTACACCAATGTCGAGCTCGTCTTCCACAACGACAATGCGTCGGGCATTGCGGTGCCCTCCTATGTGGGTCTGCTGTGTCACTATCCTGCGGTCGAGGGCGGCCTTTCGCGCTTCTGCAGCATGTATACGGTTCACAACCGGTTGCTGGAAAACCATCCCGACCAGCTTGCCCGGCTTTATGAGCCGCTGTTGTGGGACCGGCAGGCGGAACATGACAAGGATAACGACAAGGTCAGGCGCGCTCCCATGTTCAGCTGGGACGGCGAACGCCTTTCCGTGCGCGCCAATACCAACCTCAACGAAAAAGGCTATCAGGTCTCCGGCGAGGAGATGGACAAGTCCACCCGGTCCGCCATCGACACGGTCAACGAGATATCAACCGCGGATGAACTCTGGTTTGAATTGCCCGTGGAGCGCGGCCAGATGCAGTTTCTCAACAATACCGAGACGGCGCATTACCGCAGCACCTTCACCGACAATGAAGACCCGGCAAAGAAGCGCCATCTGGTGCGAACCTGGCACCGCGACTGGGGGCGGCCCACCTTCGACGGGTGAGGGCGCGGACCTTCATTCTTTGAAGATCGACGTATCGAGTGGCCTGATCTGGCCCATCCACATGGCGTGCTCGGTATGGTCCTTCAATTCCTCTCCGGTTTCGGGATGGACGAACACGATGAGCCCGTTGCGGTTCAGCGCCAGCCACGGCACGACCTCGGCGAACTTTTCCGGACCGAAGGCCAGCTGACAGCTCCAGTCCGGGTGCGGGCCCACGGGTTTTTCATGAACGCGCCCCATCTCTACCCCGAATTTATCGCGGGCCTCTTCGCATAACGCGCGGGCTTGGCCAAGCGTCTCGGCATCGAAATAGATATGGGCGTGGAAGGCGTCGATCTTGGTCATGGTGCGTCCTTGTATCCTGGAATGTGAGAAGAAGTCTAAGCGATGGTGTTGTTGAAGGCGACGGCGGCGCATGGGGGAGGGGGAACCACGCGCCGCCGTCTCTTGGTCTGCCCGTTTGCCTGCAGGAGGGGCCAGGCTTTGCGGACAGGGGGTGCGGGAGCGGTCGCTCGCAAGGAATAAGCGCCGCTCACCGCAAGGTGTCATTTGCGTCAGTAAGTCACGCGTGCGCCGCCCGATGCCTCGATCACCTGACCCGTCACCCAGCGGCTGGCGGGGGAGGCCAGATAGTGGGCAAGATCGGCAATGTCGTCGGTCTGGCCGATGCGTTTCAGTGTCTGCGTCGATTTCGTGAATTCGGCACCGTCAGGATCGTTCAGAAACTCGGCCATATCCGTCTGGATGGCGCCCGGCGCAATGGCATTCACATTGATGCCGCGCTCACCCAGTTCGGCGGCAAGCGCCCGGGTCAACACGTCGATGCCACCTTTGGAAACTGAATAGGCGGCGATGGCTGGCATAGGCAGGCGCGCAACCACGGAGGAGAAATTGATGATCCGCCCGTTGTCGTTGAGACGCGTGGCCGCCTCCTGCGAGAGAAAATAGGGTGCGCGCACATTGACGGCGAAAAGCTCGTCAAACTGCGCCTCGTTTGTTTCCGCAAAAGCGACGAAGGGAGCAATGCCGGCATTGTTCACCAGAATGTCGAAACCGGTACCGCCGGTGCGTGCTTTCAGTTCGGCGTCGATCTTGGCGAACAGGTCCTTGGCCGCGCCCGGCTGGGCAAGGTCGCCCTGGACGGTGAAAGCCTTTCCGCCGGCCGCTTCGATTTCCGCCACGACATCCCGGGCCGCGTCCGCGCTGCCGCCGTAATGAACCACAACCAGCGCGCCGTCCTTGCCAAGCTTTAGTGCGATTTCGCGGCCGATGCCCCGGCTTGCGCCGGT
>DEIT01000038.1:18347-18653 GCA_002352635.1 Hyphomicrobiaceae bacterium UBA2767
GAATTTGCTCGTTGGGCGAGCGCCATGCGCCGTCCGTGATCGCTGATATAGGTGGAAAGTTCTGAAGTTCAAGATCATTGAACTATTGAACTTTATGTGAAGAGGACGCATATAGTTGGAATGGCGAGACCTTTTGTTCATCCCGCGATTGACGATGTCAGTCTTGAGGGCGTGTTGTACGCGCTGGCTGACCCCCATCGCCTGGCGATCATTCGTCGGCTAGCGGGTTGCGATGGCACGATGAATTGCAGCACGGCCGCGCCGTGCGACCTGCCGAAATCTACCCTTTCACATCATTTCGTGTTG
>DEIT01000038.1:18786-25660 GCA_002352635.1 Hyphomicrobiaceae bacterium UBA2767
CAGTTGATAGCAGCGGTCAGGGAAGTTTCTCGGCGGCCTTTGTTCCCTTTTCGTAGGTCTCATAGAGAACCACAGGGATTCCAATGTCGCCAAGGTGCGTCTCGATGAGCGGTTCCACCTCGCTCCAGTCCAGCCCGCCAACGCCGGTTGCCAGTCTCGGTATGGCAATCGATGTCACGCCCTGCTTGTCGACGATGGTGCGCAGTTCCCTGAGGGCACGGTTGACGTTATGCGTCGTTGCCTTGCCGGGAGGCGCGTTTTTGCTCGGTGCAGGCTCCTGCGTCATGAGATTGATGATGACGCGTTCGGGTCCCGCCCACAGCCAGGCATGCCCGGCCTTCGGGTTCTGCTGATGGCAATAGTGGCGGAAATCCTTGGCCATGGCGGGGTGGCGTTCGCGCAATGCAAGGGCAAGGCCCTGGTTGAAGTGATCATGTGGGGCGACGCCATGGGCGATGGCCTGCGTTCCGCTCAAAAGGATATCGCCACGAACCTTGGTGATCATTTTTCGACCTCTTGTTCTGAAAATCTGAGGTTCAAGGTTGCGCCTGATCGCCCGGTGTGGCCTTGATCTATCGCAAGAAACGGGCCCGTGGAGAGAGGCATCGGAGAGAGACACATGCTGAAACGCATTGTTGCCGGGGGACAGACGGGTGTGGACCGTGGCGCGCTGAGCGCCGCGCTCGGTGCGGGCGTCGAGGCCGGCGGCTGGTGCCCGAAGGGGCGGCGCGCTGAAGATGGCACGATCCCCGACAAGTATCCGATGCAGGAGATGACGAGCCCGGACTATGCCGACCGTACGAAGGCGAATGTGAAGGCGTCCGACGCGACATTGATCTTGAGCCGCGACACCGAACTGGAAGGCGGCACCAAGCTCACGCGCAGATTTGCGGTGCAACTGGACAAACCCTTCCTGCAGGCGAAACTGGGCGGCGGTCTGGTTGAGGAAGCCCGCGCTGTTGCCGACTGGGTCATGCGCGAAGGGGTTGATGTGCTGAACGTTGCCGGCCCGCGCGAAAGCAAAGAGCCCGGCATCCAGGGTGAGGCGGAAGAGTTTGTCGCGGTTCTGATCGACGAACTGGCCGAGCGGGGTCGGTAAGAGGTTCGAGTATCGTGATCGCAGGGTGTTGAGCCTTCAGGGGCTCTTGTCGCCCTTTACGAACGTGTATTTCGCTTTGAGCTTTTGTTCCCGCGTCCACCGGTTGTTGAAACCGTAGAGAACATGCTCCCAGGACCCGTAAATCGGATTGGAAACGATGATCCACTTCGTGCCCCAGAAATTCCTGTGGGCTTCCGCTGTTTTAGCCCGGCTCTCAAGAGTTGCGTTCTTGCCGATAATTCCGCCGGAGACGAAATCGGCCAGATTGTCGCCGACCTGAAGCAGGACACGGTGCATTTTCATGACGATTTCACGCCGTGAATGCTTGTCCGACCCTTTCGTGGGTGGTGTGTCCCTGCTCAGGAGATTGGCGCCGTCCGCATCGACGGGGAGTCCAAGCCCCTTCAGTAATTCGATCGTCGCGTCGCGGTTCGCGTAGGAGCGGTTGGTGATGTAGAACACATCGATATTCAGCTCCTGCAAACGTCTTATGAAGTGTAATGCGTCGGGGATGAGCGTGGGTCTGCCCGTTTTTTCCCATTGCAGCAATTTGCTGTATTCAAACTGTCCATTATCAAGAACGATCTGACCTTGAAAACGCGAATTGTCGAGGACCGTTTCATCCAGGTCGAGGATGACCGCAGTCTTCTGGAGGTCGCGCGCATTTTTTTGTTCCGGGATCGCCGTCCAGTCTGGATCCGCAAGCGCGCGTTCGACCATCACCTCCGCAAGCCGGAACGCCTGCACGGCCGACATCTTGTATTCCTCCGACGTCTGCATCCACAGCACTGCATTCAGGGCTTCATGGGTCCTGATCCGGTTTTCCTTTCCATAAAGAAAACCCGCATAAAGCCCGATTGCCAATGCAATGATGGCTGTCAGTCCCAGCGTCGCCTTGCTGCGCATTGTCATACCCCCGCCTTGAGTGTCTGCGTGTTCAGAAATCATCATAGCAATTGACATGGAGCGTTTTCCAACTTGGAGTAAGGCGTTGCTTTGCCAGGCGCCGACGACGCAGTTCCCGCCTAGGGGTTATAATGGGTGCCGGGAGGATTTCTCATGCGCATACCAACCTTGGGCCCAATGTATGCCGCTACAGCAGTTGCCATGCTCGCTCAAGGGCTGAGCGCGACCGCCTATGCCGACACATTCGACGAAGCATTTTGCAAGGATGTGAGAGAGGCGGCGGAGAAGATCAACGCAGACAGTCCCATGTGGGTCGACGTAGAGACGCGGCAGGACTGGATGGTGGTATTGTGTGCAGCCAGGGTCGTTGAATGGAAAAAGTTCGTAAAACGCGCGCCCAGGGAGGGGGAGAGTGCACGGCACCAGAAGACCATGAGCGCCACATTCTGCAACAACAAATCATTCTCGCAAGCCATCGCACGCGGCTGGCGCGTGGCATATCGCATCACTTTTCAGGGTGGCGAACAGATGCAGATCATTGCGCGGTGCGGGTGAAGGCGCCACCCTTCCTGAACCATAACCCGGACAAAATACGATGCTAGGCGTGCGCTGGGTAAGGTGTTGAAATCGGGTGCAGGTTATGGGTGCGTTACGAAAGCTGACAAGTGTCTCTGCGGTTTTGGCCGCAGTTCTCGCTCCGGGCGGATTGGATGCGGCGGACGAGGTTGGGGTGGTCCTGGCGCAGATGGAACCGGGCGGCAGCCCGTGCTTTGCGGTGTTCCACGAAGGTCCAAACGGTCGAGGCGCATCGCTGGAACGGATTGGGCCGGAGGATGTGCCACGTATACGAGATCTGCGCTATTCGGACGGTGGCTCACTCAACACACGCGTCCTTTCTGTCACGACCGGGCCAGGTGCAACGCTCAAACTCTATGATGCGAGCCGGTACCGTGCACCCATGATTGAGGTTCTGCCGAGCTCGCGGGTCAACCTGGCGCGTCCTGTCATGGACAGCTACCAGTTGCGCTGCGCCCGCTTGGCCGCACCGGCGCAGCCCTACAGGCCGCAGTTCAAATAACCGGGTGAATCGGCGCTGGGCGCACTCCGAATTATGCTGCCGCGGTTCCGGTTTCTGGTTGTGCAGTCGGGCCTTCAATGGGCGCTCTGCCCATGAGGCATAACGCGCCTATGGCATGGCCATCTGGGGTTGTCAGCGGTTGTGCAGCGCAGAAGCGGATACCGGATTTGCCGGTCACTATCTGATCGGCGCTAAACCGCGCGTCTTTCGTTGCATCTGAGACTTCGAATGTTTCGCTCGGTTCCCGGATCGCTGCTGCACAGAAAGTGATGCCGCGGGGTGCTTCCCGAAACAGTTTTTCATTCTTTGACAGAAAATACTGTCGATCTTGATCGACCAACACGATCAGGGAAAACTCAACTTCGCAGATATTTGCCACGGTCCGCATGATTGCTTGAAAGGCGGGATCCACCTCACAATCGATCAGATCGTAGCTATGCAGCGCGTGCAATCGACCTTGCTCACTATGGGAATTGGCTGCAGACTCCATTGCAAATATCACCGAGGCTAATGGTCTTCGAAGAGTAGGTGAATTGTGTTAAGGAGCTTCTACCTGTTTGAGTTGTGAATCCTTTGGGTAGCTTACGTGACCCTAACACTAGAGAGTTGCTGTGTGGATCGCCCAATCCAGCGCAAAACCATGATCAAGTGGTGTGTCGGCCTTCGTCCAAAATCAGGTGCGGGGATTACTGATCACAGTTCAGCCCAGAAACGCGTGATACAAGCGACAAAAGTCATCAAAAGAACCGGAGTGACCCCATGAACCGTCTGACGATTTTCAGTGCTGTTGCACTTGCCATTGTAGTGTCATCCTCCATTCCCGCATCGGCGCAGGAAGTTCCGACGACTGCCCAGAAACACGCGCTTCGCTCCGCATGCCCCGCTGACTTTCGCGCTCACTGTGCTGGTGTGCCAACCGGTGGCATGGCTGCGTTGGTATGTCTGGAGCAGAACGTGGCCAGCCTGTCACCTGCTTGCCAGTCGGCCGTGAAAGCGGTGTCAGGCGGGTCAGAAGAGCCAAAAAAACCTGCCACGGCTGAGGCGAAGAAACCTGCAGTTCCGACGACCACCGCAAGCAAGAAACCCAGCGAAAAGAAATCAATGGCAGCGCCTGCTCCGGCACCGATGGCGTCGGGTCGTCCCATTCTTCCATTCTTCCATGAGCTCCGGATTACCGCGCACTCCTGTGCACGAGACTTTCGTGTGCTCTGTCCAAACGTACCACTCGGTCACGGCAACGCGATATTCTGCCTGAAGGTGCATGGAGACAGGCTGTCCGAGCGCTGCCGTGCCGCACTTCTCGCAGCAGGCGAGCGGCTTTGAGCTGGTTCGTCTAGGCCTCATCGACGACGGGGTTTCGGAGTATTCCGATCCCCTCGATTTCAACCTCGACCACGTCGCCGGCTTTCATCCAACCTGGCGGTGTCATGGCATGGGCAACGCCGGAAGGCGTACCTGTTGCAATGACGTCGCCTGCTTCCAGCGTCATGAACTCTGACAGAATGGCGATAACGCGCGCTGTCGAGAAGATCATGTCGGAGGTGTTTGAGTCCTGACGTGTTTCTCCGTTTAGGCGGGTGGTAATGCGCAAGCCCGAAGCACCTGCAGGCAGTTCGTCGGGGGTCACGACGACAGGCCCAAGTGGGCCCGTGCCGTCAAAATTCTTTCCCGCGGTCCATTGTGAAGTCTTGCGCTGGAAATGCCGCACCGAGGCGTCGTTGAAGATGGTGTAACCGAACACGTGATCGAGTGCATCAGCCTCAGCGATGTGCCGCCCGCCCTTGCCGATGACAATGGTGAGCTCACCCTCATAATCCAGCTGTTCTGAAACCTTGGGGCGGATAACCGGCGCATCCGCCGCCACCAGGGAGGTCGGCCAACGCACAAAGAAGGAAGGGTATTCGGGAGTATCGTGCCCACCCTCCTTTGCGTGCAGGGCGTAGTTCAAACCGACACAAATGAATTTGCCGGGGCGCGGCAGCGGGATTGCCGGTTTAACCGCATCGCGTGCGAGCTGTGTTGCGTCCGACGCAGATCTGACTGCATCCGCGACCGTGGCCAACGCCTCAGGCCCTGCCTCGATGAGCGCTTGCAGTGTTTCAGGCAGACCTGCACCGCATGCTTTGAGGTCGACAACGCTTTCCCCGTCAATGGCCCCGAGGCGTGCAGCGCCACTTTCCTCGAACATCATAAGCTTCATGTGCGTCTCCCCATGCTCCCGGTGTTGAATGTTTCACCGGTTATTAGGCGAAAAGGGAGACGGACGATAGAGGTGCGGTTGTGAGCTGATTGCCGTTTCAGCCTTGCATATGCGGCAGGAGACCGGTGACCCCGGTGATGATCAGAAATGCGGCGATTACATAGTTCAGGACCGCAGGCCAAACCAGAATGAGTATGCCAGCCACAAGCGCTACGACGGGTTGAATGAGCACGATGTCCATTGTTGATCCTCCTCCAGGGTTCGGTTGCCGGACAAGATGGCGTCCGGCCAAACCGAAGCTTCACGATATATCGTAATCTTGCATGGGAAAAATTGACCAGTGAAGAGTGTGTGACACATTCCGGCAGAGGTGCTGTGATAGGTGTTCCTGGCAAAATCACCAGCTTGGATCCGGAAGGCAAGAACCTGATCGAATTGGAGGAAAAAATAATGCCGATTTCACGATATCTTGTCCGTTCTGTTTGTGCCGTTGCACTTGTTTTTGCGGCTCTCTGTTTTGGGGCTGGTACCGGTCTCGCCCAGCAGCCGGGCACCGACATTGCCAAGCACAAACCGCCCTCAGGCCATATCCTGCTGACGATTTTTCTCAAGCACGACCAGTCGAAGACGCTCGATGAGATCGGCAAGGAACTTGACGGAACTGATTTCTGGCTGAAATTTCCGCCTAAGGGCGTTGAAGTGGAAAGCTGGTATGTGATGATGGGCATCGGTCAGGTAGTGACTTTGCGCGTACCACCCAATCAGTTGCGCGACGTGAACCGCGCCATCGAGAAGACTGCATGGGGTGCCTTTCGCACTGAATTCTATGCCACTTATGACCTCTATCCAGTGGTCCAGCAAATCAAGAAAAAGAAGCTGGAAGCCAAAAAGAAGTAAGATGGGACGTGAACGCCCAATTGCATGGAAGTCGCGAAAAGACTATGTGGTTTCAACGAAGAACCAGTTGTGACAGTCCCGTCCTTTGGAAACGGAAACGACGCCAGATGATGAAGCAGTGTTCAGTTTTTGCTGGAGCATGTTGTGCCGCAATGTTGGCACTTGTTCCCGCCGTACTCGCGGGTGCGGCTCCTGAGGAGGCCATCTCGTATCTTGAACGGCGCGGTTATACCGACGTGGAGGTCGAGCCTGGTGAGCAGCCTGGTTATCAGGCATGGGGCTGCAAGAACGGTACCCGTTTCTCCGTGCAGATGGATGCGGGCAACAACGTCGTGGACGTTGACCCGGTAGGTCATTGCAGTGCGCCTTCAGTGGCGCACAAGAAAGGCGACGTGCACGTGCAGGCGCCCTTTGCCGACGTGAAAGTCGGTAAAGGCCGGGTGCGTATCCGCGCACCATTCGTCGATCTCGATATCCGCTAGGGCGTACGCGCGCCTTGCTTTCTACTCCGCCGCTATTGCCTGATGGTCGAGCACTTCGCCGCGCGCCGGATAGTCCATTTCAAGGACCTTCTGAACGGCTCCCAGAACTTCCGCGAAGCTTGGCCGGGCGAACGGCATGGTCTGAATGCTGGACCAATAGAGCGTGCCGTCCGGGCGCACCAGGAACAGTCCGGGCTCGATGAATAACGGTG
>DEIT01000044.1:0-10164 GCA_002352635.1 Hyphomicrobiaceae bacterium UBA2767
TGTCTTGCACCCCGTCGAAGCAGATTGGCGTTGTGGCCGCGGCTTTGCTTCCAGCCTTTGATGACGTCGGCGGTGTTGTTGTAACCGGATGCGACATTTTCGGACGCGAGGCGTGGGTGGTAACCGGCGCGCCGCGCGCGTTGGATGGGATAGGAACCGTCGGAGCCGCGATGCGAACTCGAGCCACGGCGCGATTGATCCCGCGAATGCGCTTTGGCAGCTGCCACAAGCCGCGAGTTGATCGAGACAGGACCAAGGCCATTGCGCGCCCGGTGTGAGTTGATCATTTTCTGCGCCTGAGTGATGGAGAAGCTCGGCGGTTTTTTCGCTAGCGCCTGCGGCACCGCATCGGAACACACACCCGACAAGATCGATACGGCAGTGATTACGGAGCAAATCCCCATGTCACGCGACTTTCTTCCTGCATACGTGGCGCAGCCTGGCTGCGGCCGTGATTCCGGACCGACCGGACTGTGCCAATGAATTCGGGCGGGATTCGGACATGGGCGTCGTCATCCTCTCGGCCTTCCCTCCAAATACGCGGAGCAAAGGATAAATTCTACGCAGAACTAGAGCAATCATGACGCAACGTAATCCAAAAAGTGTTGAATTTTTACTTCCAATTGTCTGAAATCGCCTCGGCGCTTGGGAGGTGCCAATTGCGAGTGATCAAACAACAGGGAGATGTGTCATGACACCCGAACGGCGTCCGGAGAAATACCTTTGCAAATTGCTATTGTTGAGCGTGCCCTTTTTCATGTTGCCGGCACATGTATCCATTGCTGCCGAGGAGCCGGCATTTTCGTTTCTGGCGCCACCGCATAAGGAACTTACGAGGCTTTTTTGGCTGAATAACAAGAACGGGCAAATGGGAGTTTGCCAATACGCTCTGAGTGAGGAAAAGGGCAAGTTAGGGACTACGAATTGTTTCCCTTCTGGTGATGGCGCCGGGCCCATCGGCAGCGGGCGCTACGCACTAAAGGCCTCCAACTATGGAAAAGAGAATGGCGTCTTCCGCGTCAATATTGACACTGGCGACATAAGCAATTGTTGGCTTCGGAACGGGAAAGTTGTCTGCACAACGCCTGCGAAATAGCACAGGCTAACGCAGCCTTTCTGTAACGCGCCGTGACGTTATCCCGGCGTGATGAGTTTCGCTCGCTCGAATGTGCCGCTCTCCCTTTGTGTGAGGCCTGCCGGCGCTTCGAGATGCCTCGAGGTATCGAGTGGGCCCGTGAGCCTCCCGTACCCTTCATTCAACCTGAAGTCGTGATCGATACATTTCTGCGCGTCGTTTGAACTTTTTAGCCTCATCCCGCGACCAAGGGATACAGGGGCAGCATAAACGCCAATCAAACATATGAATTGAGGCTGTTCAGCCGCCCTCCACAAACCACTGACCTCAGGAGGGTAATATGTTGAAGAACTTAGTGAAAACAACTGTGATGACTGCTGGTCTCGCCTTTGGCCTGGCCAGTGGCGATGCCATTGCGGGTTCCACTGTCGTTGACCTCAGGGAAAACGGTTTGGGCAACGGACCTATCGTTGTGACCGCGCCGGACGGCAACATTTGGTCGAAAATCCAGCCCGGCGATTTGACCTTACCCGTAAAGATCCGGCTCGACGTTCTCAATGGCCAGCCAATCTACTACCGGATCTTTCAAGGTGATGAGGAACTGCATTACGGGCAAATGCTGAACTACTCCGAATTTATGCCGAGCCCTCCCTCTGAAATCGAGGATTGGCCGTTGAAAGAATTTACGAACACTCTGACCGGCTCCACGACGCATCTTTCAGCTCAGAAACAGGAGATCATCAATCGCTGCAACCAGCTTGGCAAACCCGACAAGAATGTGATTTTCGACTTCGACGTCGAGTTGCGCGCCGAAGCGAGTTTCTGGCTCGATGGCGGCCAAGAGCTGCTGGACCAGCCCGATACGGGGACTGTCACTGTTCCAGTTCTCTGCAAGAAGGCGATAAAAGCAACCAACCAGGTTACCGTTGATGTCGGTCCTTACAAACCACAGAAAGTCGAAGTCTTTCTAAAGACCTTTCCCAACGACACCCACCAGCCGAACCCAGGCGTCACTTGCCCCGTTCTGCATGTAACCACGCGTGTTCAGGCGAACACGACAGGAATTGCGAATGTCGAAAGATGGGGCAAGGTTGCCGGTGTAAGCACATCCCAGGATTTGCTCATTGGAACCAACTTCCAGGGAGATGGCACTTACTCCGGTGAACACACGGAGAAACTCTATCTGGGTGATGGAACGAAGGTAAGCGTCGGAGCACTGGTCCATATCGGCGACCTTGTCTATACATCGCTCCTCAAACAAACCACCATTCATTGCGAAGGCGGCGGCACGGATTACGCACCTGACACCACCGTCAACAATCCTGATAATCCGAACGCCGATGGTTTGCCGCAGTTCAAGACGCTCAAGGGTGACTTCTCATTCGTCGATCATGGTGCACCCAAATGCGACCGCATCGGCAAGGCGCTTCTGACGTTCCAGAGCCCGAAATCAGACAACATCCACTTTTCTCTGGACTGTAAGGAAGAGAACCACTCCGGCGTCGTTCCGGTCGTGCCCAACCCGGCCGGTGGATACATGGCGGTGAAGTTGGTCTCCTTCGACGTAAAGAAGACTTATACTGAAGCCTGTACGCTCCGGACCGTTGCGCCTTATGGGCCAAAGGATCATGTCTCCAAGACCCACCTGTTCCAGTGCGTGACACCCTCCGGTCACTCCGCTTCAAACGACGTTCAGGTCCCCTCCAATCCGCCGTCGGCTGAGCCCGTTGGGCCTGCGACGCTCATCCCGACCGCACCGCAAAGGGCCGTTGCCAGTTGCCCGGTCCATCAGAAGCTTATCTTCACCCAAGTAGAGCGGCACGGTATCTTGTATGACACGACCAAATGCGTCGACAGAGATCTGAAACCCGCCTCAACTGGTCAAAGCCCTGATGGGCAACATAAGGTGATCGTCGGCACCGGTTCGTCCAGCTCTCCCGTGCCCTGGTGGAAGTGCGTCGGCGGTAGCTTCAAGAATAACGACTGTATCTGCCGGACCGGCTGGAAGCCCGTCCCCTGGTCGGTCAAGGAACACGGCATCCTGCGCCATGGAGAGAAGTGCGTGCCTGCCGGTCCTGGCAACAAGACGACCGTGCCGAATGACCCGTCCATCAAGGGGCTGGTGATAGCAAAGCCGGACGCCGAGAAGCGCCGCCTCAAGGCTGCAAAGGATGCCGCTATAGCCAAGCGCAAACGCGATGCTGAGATAGCCAAGCGCAGGCGTGATGCAGCGATCGCCAAACGCAGGCGCGATGCGGCCGCAAAAGCCGCTGCTACCGCACTGGCCAAACGCAAGGCTGCTGCTGCAGTTGCCAAACGCAAGGCCGCCGCGGTCCTTATCCAGCGCAGAGCTGCCGCTGCGGCACTGGCGCAACGCAAAGCCGCCGCCGCTGCGTCACTTGTCAGACGCCGGAGCGCTACCAAGAAACGTGCCGCGCCCCGCTCGAACAGCAATGTGCAGCAATTCCACGCCATTCGAAGGCGGTAGGCTGCCACACTGAACACACAACAGAAGCGCGCTCCTTAAAGACGGGGCGCGTTTTTGTTTGCGGGTTTTGAGCGGGGACGCTGTTCGCGGTGGCTCATATGGGACCCGGATCTGACTGATCCTTTCGCAGTTCATATCCAACGTTTTCGGAAACCGTGTCCACCAGCTGCGCCCGGCTGGTGATATGATAATCGTGAGGCGAAGGCCGCTGTACGATCGCGTCATACTCGGTCATGGCAGCGACGACATGGGCCGCTTCTTCTCGCGTATAAGCCTTCTTCGTTCCGTCCTCAGTCAGCAGCTTCAGCCGCTGCACTGCGACTGCCTTGCGCGCAATATTCGCCATGTGTTCGGAGCCATTGACGCATATGCCCCAGGTGCCCTGCCGCCAGTTTCGCCAGATATGGTCCTCAAAATGAGCGGCAAGTCCTTCATCGTCGATATCTCCATCAGCCGTAACGAATCCCCGATAGCCGATCTCGGCCGCGCCATTGTCGGCCAACCCTTGGCGAAAGGCTGCACGGAGCTCCGATTTGATGTCAGGTGCAAGGGTTTCAGGTGTCTTCTTCTGCAAGCGCGGTCCAATTCGCTCAATCCAGGCAATGACGTCCCTTGCAAAATATCGCTCACCAGTCCGGATGGAAATCGTATCTGCCTCGCCATTGACATGCGCAAAGAGCTCTTCGCGATGGCGCAGTTCATAGCTTGGACCGGGCATACAGTCAGTCTCGATCAAACTTTCCAGGACGCCGGCATCGAGCCCTGTAGCCAAAACAAGTTCATCGAATGTCACATAGCGATCGGCCAGATAGGCGTCGAGTTCGTGCCTGGTCCATGCTTTCTCTTGGTCAGCGTCTGACGTCATACGATGAGGGTAATACAACGAGAACACAAAGTGAACACNNGTCCGCCCGCCGATCGAATATATCACTTGACCTTTCGCCGTCTTAGGCGAGGAGTCAGCTCCCAGGGAAAAGCGGAGATAGGAACATGGATCTTGGAAATTTCTCAGTCAGCCTGGCAGTCAGGGATCTGTCTGCCTCGCGTGCATTTTACGAAAAGCTCGGCTTTGTAGTGATGGGCGGCGATGCAGATCAGGGCTGGCTCATCATGAAGAGTCCCAGCTGTGTGATCGGCCTGTTTCAGGGCATGTTTGAAAAGAACACTCTAACCTTCAATCCGGGTTGGGACGCCACGGGTCAAACTCTCGACAGCTTCACCGACGTCCGGGACATTCAAAAGGCCCTCAAAGCTGACGGCGTTGCGTTCGCCAGCGAGGCCGATGAATCCACATCGGGGCCCGCAAGCTGCATGGTTTTCGATCCCGACGGCAATCCGGTCCTCATCGATCAGCATGTCTGAGCGACTGGACCCTTCATTCGACCCCCAGCAAACGAACAAGACATGACGATCAGCAGAGACCTTGCCGCCTGGGACGGAAAATCCGCCGCCGACATCCGGGACATCTACGACCGCCATTGCGGCGAACCATCTTTTGTTTCTGAAATCATTCAGTTCACCAAACAACCACCGCTTCAAAACGGGGCTACGTGGTTACTGAAACGGCATGTGGAAAACGCAGGGGTCCTTGATGCTGCCGCGATTAGCGAGATTTGTCAGCTATTGCCGAACCTGGCACATTGGGAAGCCAGGTTGCATGTTTTGCAATGCCTTCCCTTCTTGCCCGTACCCGATACTCATACAAAAACCGTTGAGACGTTCCTCAGAGCGTGCCTGATCGACGATGCAAAATTCGTCAGGGCCTGGGCCTATAGCGGTTTCTACGAACTCGCCGTTCAGTATCCGGAGTACAGGCAAGAAGCCGGGCAGCTCTTAGACAATGCCCTGGCGCGTGAACCGGCTTCTGTGAAGGCAAGGATACGCAAAGTCATGAAAAAGGGTATTTAGGCCTTCCCCTCTTCCCATTCTGCATCGGCCGCATTTGTCGCGCTCCACGCGTCTGCCAATCACCCCACCAATGTCTGGTCAGTATAGAGTGGTTCTATAAAATTATCGTATTTGGTGCTTTCGTAGGGTCCAATAGCGGGCTAGTGGTCGGTTTTTTTGCAAAAGCGAAGGTCCATCGATGCGTGGGACAATCTCGACCGGCAACGCCATCGCACTTTTTTGTGTCGTTGTCCTCGCATGGGGCACGAACTGGCCGGTAACCAAGCTTGTCGTGGAAGTCGTTCCGCCACTCTGGACGACAGCATTGAGATGCTGGATCGCGTTCACGGCATTGCTTGTGTTCTTGCTGTTGAGCAGCAAGCTGGTCGTGCCCAGGCGCGGTGATCTGCCGGTTGTGCTCAGCGTCGCCCTGCTTCACATGGTCTGTTTCTCCACGCTTGTTGCTACAGGGCTCAAATTTATCCCGGCGAGCAAAGCCATCGTTCTGGGTTATACAACGCCAATCTGGGTCGCCATTGGAGCGCCGCTTCTTCTTGGCGAGCGGACAAGCATCGGGCAGATTGCGGGTATGGCCATGGGGTTGTTGGGGCTCGGACTGATCCTCAATCCCTACGCTCTTGATTGGGCCGACAGCGATGTCGTTTTGGGATGCGGGTTGATTGTGTTGGCGTCACTGTTCTGGTCAGCCAGCATCATTTATGTGCGATCGCATCGATGGATAGCGACACCGTTTCAGCTCCTGCTCTGGCAAGTGCTTGTTGCCGCGATCGTGCTTACCGCCACGGCAACGGCAGTCGAAGGCTGGCTGAATA
The DNA here is from genome assembly GCA_002352635.1 of Hyphomicrobiaceae bacterium UBA2767. Classification (GTDB taxonomy): domain Bacteria; phylum Pseudomonadota; class Alphaproteobacteria; order Rhizobiales; family Methyloligellaceae; genus UBA2767. Next base: position 6,284 of record DEIT01000044.1, read on the forward strand.
TCGTCTGGTCTCGACGGCTCGTGGTTTTGCTGCTTTACGGCGGACTTGTCGGTACGGCGCTGGCATATTGGGCAATGTCGATGGTCAACAAGAGCCTGCCTGCGCTCACAACATCGCTCGGGATTATGGCAACGCCTCTTGTCGGGATCGCGAGTGCCACCATCGCGCTCGGTGAGACGGTTGATCTCTGGTTGGTGGCTTCAGCAGCACTGGTTATCGCCGGTATCGCCTGCAGTACCCTGGCCGATGCGCGGTTGCAGCGGCGCAAGGAAACCAATTGATAAGAGCATGCCAGACCTGATTCAGAGCATGATCCACCATTCTCGCCAAGACGCTCGTTCCTAAACCCCCACCTGCCCGTCGAGCACCCCATCCATGGCATCGACTTGCGTGAGGGTTTTGACGCCTTCGGCGCGGTTCTTTTCCGTCTCAGACGCTGTGCGTTCGGTCTCTGCAACCAGCCGGTCGAGTTGAGCTTTCAGTGTCGCGAGTTCGATTTCTCCCGACACCTTCTGTTGTTCTGATGGAGTGCTTGCACCGTCGATCTGGTCGAGCAGTTCACGTTTATTGCGGAGCTGCGAGGCAGTGATCAGCAGTTTCATACGTGGATCGGTGAGTTCGAGCCCGCTGCCAAGGAGTTTCGCCAGTTCGCTGAATTGTTCCTGTTCAAGCGTGATGCTTTCAGGGGCAGTCTCGATCATCACGTCCATATCCATGGCTGCGGGCACATTGACGGTAATGGGTGCGTCGAGATTTTCGCCCTTGGCACGCGCCTCTCCCAGTATCTGCTCGATTTGCTCCAGATTGAGACCCTCTTCTTCCTTGAGTTCGCGGGCAAACTCCGCGCCCACACTTGTGCGGCGGTTAAACCCGGTAAAGCGGACATTGTCCTCATTGTCGGTAACGCGCACCCAACGCTCCTCGGTCCAGAACTGGCGGATGCGTTGCCAAACGGCTCGGTAGACCCGCGCCTTGAAGTTGCGATGACGTTCAGACAAGGGCGTCAGTTCGGCGATGCCGCCCTGCTGCGCCAGTATGATGGCGCGGCCCGAGGGGGTGCCTTCGGGTTTGCCCTGAAGCGAGGTATTGGCGCCGATCTTGTCCATTCGCCCGGCAGAGTATTCCATCAGGCTCGCCTGCCCTGAGGCTTGCGCGCTCTGATCGATAATCTCGAAGGTGAAGCCCGGATTGGTTTCAATGTGCCCATCGGGACGCGCCAGCTGCGCTTTCATCTCACCCACGTCGTCGACCGCCCCTTTTTCCGCACGGGTTTGACGCATGGTGATCATGTGCAGAAATTTTGATCGGCGCTTATTCTCTTCATCCTGCGGACCTATCAGACGCCTTACAGCCCCATAGCGGGCATTGTCTCGATCCACATAGGCCGACTGCATGATCATCGGGTTGACCGACAGGCCTTCATCATCGAGGTATGGAACCGGGTCGCTCTCAAGCACACCCTGCTTGGTGAACTTGGTCATGTGCCACTGGTCGCCATCCTTCCAATACATGGTGACAAGGCGGATGCGCGCGCGTGTTCCAGGCTTCGCCCACACTTTGTGAGAAGGTTTATCGTCATAGTCTCCGGTTTCGGTCTCGGAAATCGTTCCCGCGATAATCGCCGCTCCGTCTGGCCATTTCTTTTCGGCCTGATCCCGGTCCCACCACAGCACATAGCCCATATAGCGCGCGTCACTGAAGTCACGCCGCGTTGAATGCGGGTCATAGAACACCCGGTCGAATTTGGGCTGCTTCAGGTCGATCTCGGCCCGGTCCGCCTTTGTGTTGCGCACCAGCACCTCGATGACCTCAAAACCGCCTTTGGCCAGATCCTCATAGGACTCGGAGAAGAGTGTGTCGAGGTCATGCTTGCGCTCCACGAACCGCAGCGCATCGGTTGCTGCTTCGGCAGCTTTCGCATCGTCGGGAGTGCGTGGCCAGGCTTTCGGGTCCGAGCGCTGCTGGATTTCGAGGCCCAGCATCACGTCGATTTTGCCGCCAATAAAGTTGAAGGTGGTGTCGGGCTGGCCGCGTTTCTTCAACGCGCTCGCTTCTTCCGCCGTCAGCTGCTTGCCATCGTAATAATCGATATCGCGGAAGGCGAGTTCGCGCGCGTCGTCGCTCGCCTCTTCGGCTTCCTCGAACCAGTCGACAAGACGCGTCAGCGTTTCCTTATCTGTCATTTGAGCTTTTTTTGCCATCAGTAGGCCTTCCAGTTCATATCTTGTGCGTCGCGTTCGGCGAACAACCGCTCCCAGCGATCGACTGCGGGTGTGGCCGATCCACGGGTGACGCCGGCTGTCATCTTGTCGAGCAGTTGACCCACCAAACCAAGTGCATCGACCTGATCGTCATGTTTGCCCATGGGAAAGCTCAGCATTTCGGATTCAAAGTCGGGATACCAGTCCGCATTGACCGGCACATAGAGCCCCTCGAGCGCCATCCGCCCGCGGATTGATTGCGCACGGATTGATTTGTCGCCGCGCGCAGGAAACCCCTCGCGATGAACGAAGGTTCCGCGCTCGCGCATGCGCCGTGTCAGGAACGGACCGATGCCTGAACGGATCTGTCCCCGCTCCTCGGCCCAGCCGATTGGCGCCCATTTTCCCACGAGATCGCAGAATGCCTCGATCCAGACGCTGGAGTCGGTGCGTCCGCGCCATAAATCCAACAGGTAGAGCCGACCCTTCGGGTCGATCCCCATGACCACGTGCACGGTGTAGTCGCCACCGTCCTGCGTTACCGCATAGTCGGACCCTCCATAGATGCGCAGCGTTTTGCGTTCTGGAGGGTCCACGTAACTGCGCAGCCATTCCGTCTTGAAATAGTCGCCCTCGTCGGGTGCGGGACGCTGCTGATAAAGTGCCGACCAGAACCGGGGCAATGTGTTTGCCCTGATGCGTTCCAGCTCGCTGAGCGTATAACGTTCCGGGCAGAGGGCGGAGCCCTCTCCAGAAATTGCCGGAAACTCGATCACCTCGAAGGTGTCACCGCCGGCTGCCTGTTGTGCAAGGATACGGCCTGAAAGATCGTCCTCATGCATGCGGTGATTGATGAGAATGACCGCTCCGCCCGGCTCCAGCCGGTTATAGGCCGTGCCCGTATACCACTGCCAGACCTTGTCGCGCCGCGTCTCGCTTTGCGCGTCGGCCATATTGGCGAAGGGATCATCTATGAGAAAAATATCTCCGCCACGGCCCATGACATCACCTCCGACACCGACCGCGTAATACTGGCCATCACTATCGGTGTGCCATCTGCCCTTGGCTTTGGAGTCCTCTGAAATTCTCGTATCGAACAGAGCGGAGTATTCGGTCGAATTGATAATGTTGCGCACATCCCGCCCATAGCCTTCCGCCAGGGTGGCCGATGCAGATGCTGCTATCAGGCTCCTGTCAGGATGGCGTCCGAGATACCATGCGCCGAAGCGCCGGGACGCCAGCTCGCTCTTGCCGTGGCGCGGCGGCAACAAAAGCATCAGCCGGTCGCATTGGCCGCGTTCGACGCGTTCAAGGGCGTGAGCGATCTTGGCGTGTAACGCCGTCTCGACATATGCGGGATAGGTGTAGGTGGTAAAACCGATCAGGCTTTCACGCGCTCTCCTTCTTGCGAGAACCGTTTGCGCCGCCTCTGCGGGCGATTGCGATAAGTTCATCGTCGCTGATGTCGTCCCTGTGGCGTCGCCCTCCTCGCGTGATCCCTGTCGTGCTTAAGTCCGGCAATGCTTTTTTGAGGAGTCCCAGTGCAGCGGACACCTGGCTCGGCGCCATCTCGACTTTGCCCAATGCATGATCGGCGAGCCGGGAGGTCAGATCGCAAACCGGAATTGTCTCTCGTGCCCGGCGAACGCGGAGCGGTTCCTTGGGCGCGACGTTCCCACG
>DEIT01000044.1:10196-11101 GCA_002352635.1 Hyphomicrobiaceae bacterium UBA2767
AGGTTGGCCATATTGCTTGAGAGTTTGAAGCGCCCGTCCTCGGTGTAGGCCGTTACCGGCGTTCCGCTTGAAAGGGCATGGGCATGAAACTCGACCCAGCCGCCTCGCGCGTTTGAGGAATCCCAGCTTGCTTCCCACGCACCACTATTCTCGGCTAGCGCGATTGTTTCCGTCTGGAATGCGTCGCGGCCCGGATAAACGAGCTGGCAGGTGGCAGACTCCACATTGGCCACATCGCCATTTTCATCCTTGAAGGTAAAGGAGAGCGAGACAGTGTTGGAGCGGTTGAGGATCGTGGTCATGATCTATAACCCTGTGTTTGTTGTGGCGCTTCCGCCCGAAGCGGAGCGCTTGGCAAAGCCTGCGCGAATGGTCCGGCGGGCTGCGTCTGCGTTGCCGCTTATGGATTTGTTGGCCAAGCCTGCTTGTATCGCATTGCAACCCGCGCCCGCCGCGACGGCAGGCACTGCGTCTCGTGTTGGCAGCGTGGAAAATGCACCCGCAAAGTCGGGAGTGGTGACGCCTTGAATGTGTGACGTGCCCGCAAGCAGGGGCACATTCTCAAAAGCAAAACCAAATGCCCCAATGATTTCAAACGTTGCATGCGTCGTCGTGAGGCCCCCACCGGCGAGTGCGCTCGTGCCGGCAAAGGCGATTGTGACGTTTGCAGTCGACCGGCCCGACAAACTTGATGAGGCGGTTCCGGAAATCGCATGCGTTGCGTTTCCGGTCGCGCCTCCAACACCGCCGACGGTAGCATCCGACGCGAGACTGAATGAAACGGCGGCGGTAGACGTTCCCGCGACGGTCAGGCTCGCTAAACCCGCTATCGTCGTGGTGGCTTCGCTGGTTGTCAGACCGATGCCGACAACGGATGCGTCGCTCTCCAGGAGGAACGACACCGC
>DEIT01000231.1 GCA_002352635.1 Hyphomicrobiaceae bacterium UBA2767
AGAGTCCGATAGCCGATAGGACAAGCAAACATGACCTACTACTCTTACGAATGGACCGACGGCAAAGCCTTCCTGGCCGACATCGAGCCGGACGTCTCCTTCGAGGTGATTGAGGACTGCGGCGAACCTTATCTGGGCGTCACGAGCCTGCGCATCGACGGCGTCGACCTGCTCGCCTCGCCTGTCGCAAGCGTCAAGGCGCTCGCCCACGAGATCAAGACGCGCATCGAGGCCGACGATGAGTGGTGCGCGGAGCGGCTTGAAGAAGAAGGCTGGCACTTTCACTCAAGAGGCGGCACCGACCCTGAGGCCGAATGGGTGAGTGTGGGGGGATGAAGGGGGGGTCGTGATTGACTGATCTGCCGTCTGAAAGGGCGCCGAAAATAGATTGGAGAACAGTGTAGTGTTAAAGCCAGACCACATGGACGCGGCATCGCGTAATACACGCCTATGCAAAACTCTTAGAGGCATGGGTTTATATGTAGAGCCGATCTTCGCGAGTGATGACCCGGAGAGGATCGACTACCTACACGTATCAGTCACCCTTCCGACCAGCGTTGAGCAAGGCGTTTCCCAGGATGCCACCAGCGGACCTGTTTCCATGCCAGTGACGCGCCCGGACGTTTCCGAGAGTATTGAGTCCACCGAGCCTGGTGGGTGTGATGTGATCGATTTCCCACCCGAGGCTGGTTAGCTGACCATACTCAGACCAGCGGATGAGCCGGCCATCGCAGTCCCTGCGCAAGTCCGGTTGTCCCGGAACCGCAGCGGCATTATTCCACGCGTTGCACTTCCTCGTTTCATTTTGTTCGGTCAATGCGTTGGCCTGCAGAGCAAGCGCGTTACCGAAAGGGGATTTAAATAACGCGGACATTGGAATTCCTTTCCCTCAGTTGTCGGTGGATTGGGGGTCAGCCGGCCCTACAACATATTGCGGCTGATCCCCTTTTATCCCATAAATGTGGTTAGAAGTCGAGTCTGTTCTTGTTTTGTACCAAGCATTGGATTAAACCCGCCGCGACCGTAAACGGCTCAAGCGACTATTGCAGTTGTGCGAGGCGTTTGGAGGCGCAGGAGGACACAATGAGCTGAGAGCAAGAGGCGACTTAAGGAGATGATCGAGGCTTTCCAATGCAGGCTCCAACCCAGCTCCCGGTATTAAGGGTTGAGAATCAAGCACTTGGCAACATTAGGGTCGCATTATCTTGATGCGACGTTCAACCACTCTACGCTGGTTCCGATTTCGCCCTTATCTTTGTCTTTACACAGTTTTCGCAATATTGAGAACGAATCCTCCCGACCCAACCGCGACTGCTTGTGAGATGAGTGTGGAAATGGTTTGATGAGCCCTGCGATTTGATAGGCAGTTCTCGTCGCTTGATAGGAATGGCGAACACCGCGCGCACATGGTTAAGCTAACTCACAAAGGCCTCGATCGGTCAGACCCAAACACCCGATATCTGGCTATCGGGAGTCGGATTTTTCGTGAGCTTATCCATATGCGAGCATTCCGGCGATTGGAAAACATTAGGTTTTTGGGCGGCATCGATTACTTGCTAGTAAGGGCGCCCAATGGGGCTAGCGGAAACACCAGATATACTCGCTACCAACACAGTGTCGGGGTCGCTCGGCTTGCGCTCCTCTACAGTGACGCCGTTGAACTGTCAGAGCAAGACCGAGACCTCCTTACCGCCGCCGCGCTCCTACACGATATCGGCCACGCCCCACTATCACACTCTCTCGAACCAATCTTTTTGGAAGAGTTTGGTATCGACCACCACAGCGCCACCGAATCCATAATCCTTGGCGAGTCCCCGCTAGGTCGGGAGGTATATGACGTACTCCGACAGTACTCTATTGATGTGGACCGCCTGCTTAGCCTAATTCGAGGTGAAGAGGCAGACTTTCATCTATTCATGAATGGACCTATCAACTTCGACACAATCGAGGGCATCTTGCGAAGTCTGAAGTATTTTCGCCCAACGTCCGGCGTCCCAACACGTGAGGCTGTGTTGGAGGCGGCTATTCGACGATCTGGCAATATTGATCGAGCTATCGTCGATCGATTTTGGCTCGCAAAAGACCATGTCTACCAGCACTTCATTAATTCACCTGCTGGGATTTTGGCTGACTACGTTTGTAAGTTCTGCTTGCGGAAACACTTAAATGACAGTCGCAGTGAGAGCCGGATTCAAGCCGATGATTATTATTCTACTGAAGCCGAAGTCTTTAAGAAGCTTCCGACACTACGCGAACTTTTGACAGACCCCGAGTTCTATGACTTGATTGTTTCCGAACTGTCAGAACCAATCACTTACAAGAAGAGGCGCTTCGTCGTAAAAAGTAATGAGGACTTTTTTTCCCGGGAAGATTTTAAGCGTTATCGACAGACAAAAGAGTCACTAGTGTTTTCCCCCCAAGCTACTCCTAGCGCAGCGCTTGAGCAGGATTTGTTCGATGGACGCCATCAAAAGAGCTCGGAGTTTTTCCGATAAAAAGCTGAAAAAGATAAGGCAAGCCCTTGAGCGTGTAGTTCCAGAAAACGAGATCGTCGTTACATGCGGCTCGTATGCCCGACGAGAGGCCTCCTCCAACTCTGACATCGACTATTTTGTAATCACGGAACAAAATCCTGCCGAGAACTCGAAGCTTGAGCAATCAAACTTCCCGTGGTTTGAGAACGTGAGCAGCATTGTTTCAGAAATCATCGGTACCGATCCAGCTGAAGACGGTGCCTTCAAGAAAATTGAAACTCTAGATGGAATGCTTAAAAATATTGGCGGCCAAGATGACCGTAACTCTAAAATAACAAGAAGAATACTGTTTTTGTTAGAAGGTGAACATTTGGCCAATAGTCATGGCCTTAACCGAGCACGCCGGATGATCTTGAAGCGATACATAAGTAATGATATGACTGACCATCAATTGGCGCTATTTTTGCTTAATGATATAATTCGATATTACAGGACTATGGCTGTCGATTATGAGTTCAAGACATCCGAGGGGGATAATCCAAAGCCATGGGGAATTCGCAACATAAAACTCGTTTTTTCTAGAAAATTATTATACGCAAGTGGCTTGTTTAGCGTGGCGCTAACTGCAGATCGTACGTCGGATAAGAAAGTAGAACTGCTGGAAGATCTTTTTAAAATGCCAGTTATTGATCGCATGGAAGAGATCTGCGGCAGAGCTAAGCTAGAGGACGTGTTAGACAGCTATAATCGCTTCCTAGACAAGTTTGAAGATCCTGTGGCACGGGACAGACTAAAAGACATTAGCAAAGATGAACGAGATGACTCCCTCTTTAGGGAGTTGAAAAATGAGGGCCATCACTTTACGCGGGAATTGCTCAAGCTTTTTGAGTCGACGTTCGATTCCACCCATCCAATCCGTAAAGCAGTAATCTTTTAAGCTTCTGTCCCACCTCGGTGGGGAGAAGATCTACGCCCCCACTGATCCTCCATCCCTCACCCCGCCGCAAACTTCGGCATGGCGACAAAACCGGGCAGATCTTCCGCCCGCGTCACCCGGCCACGAATGGCCGGGTAGGGCTGAAGCGAGATGTTCCCCTCCCCGATCGCGGCCCTTTAGGGATAGCAGGCGATATCGGCAATGGCATGGATCGCGGCGGCACCGACCCGGAGGCGGAGTGGGTGAGCGTGGGAGGATGAAGGGGCGCTGACGAACGGGAAACTGCCATCCAACGTCGTTTTGCTTTATGTCCGCTTCTGACACATAGCAGACGTTCCAGGCTGTGGGGTTTTATGTCTGCTTTCGGGGGTAAAGCGGACATTCCCGGCGGCGGTTATGCCTCCTCTGGGAAACGGCCGCCAGCAAAAGCAGCACTTTCAAAACGGCTGGTAAATCCAGGGCAGCGCTATCGTAGGTAGGTTGAGCCAGTTCCACCAGGCATGGTTTGCGAATTGCGCCACATAGATTACCGCGACAAAGGCGAACCAGCCCGCCGCCAGCAGCAGGGCTGAAACAAAACCGCCGAGCCTGCCGGGGGCTTTCTGCGCCTCGGTCTTTGGCAGGACCAATGCCTCGAGAACGCTTTCGCTGAACGCCCCCGGAAAGTCTCCCTGGCGTACAATGGCGCGCGCGTACAGGCGCCCTGCCCACCGGCGCAGAAGAACTAGCGTCAAAACCAGATAGGTGGTGAACCCGAGTTGCCACAGGAAGGTAAAGCGCCGGACTTCCTCTGGCGTCGCGGTGGCCAGTTGCGGATATATATTTTCAATGAACGTCGGTAGAATCTGGGCCAGGAATATGGGCGCGGCCAGTCCGATGGAGAGCAGCGTCAATATCACGTAGCGCCAGCGCACATGCCGGATGAGTTTCCGGATGACGCGTAGCTCCCAGATCGCGCCAATTCGCTGTTCCGCCGCATGATGGGCGAGGCCCATGGGCAGGTGGATCAATACGAAGACAGCAAGAACTAGCCCGAAAAGCGACACGAGCGGTCCAACCCAGGCCTGTTCATACCCCTTGTTGAAGGAGTTCTCCCATCCGGCCCACCAGGCGAGCAGCAGAATGGCGCCGTAGGGCAGCGTGGCAACGGCGAGCGCAATTGTAGCGCGCAGACCAGACTTGATCGTGTCCTTGAAGCCGCGCACCCAGCCGGGAAATCGGCTGAGCGGGGCCAGACGTTCGATCGCAGCCAGGCGATCTTTCGCCTCGCGCCTCTTAATGTCCCCTCGCGCATGGCGGCAGAGCGCGATCGCCGTTTCGCGGCGCATCATGCGCATTAGCCATCCCAGAACCAGGATTGCCGTTAGAGGCGTGAGTGCAAGCGCAATGGCCACAGTGACGCTGACCGGTACCGACAGTCTGTACCAAAGGCCCGAAGCTTTGCTGCGGCGCGGAGCAAGCTCGACAGATGAAGAGGCGCTGGTCATGTCAGGATTTCTGACAGGACGCGGCCTTCGGCGGATCTCGCCCGGAACCCCATAATCGCGCCTACAGTGGCGGCAATGCTGGTCTGATCGACCGCCTTGTCCAGCACCTTGCCAGCGGCAATGCCGGGGCCGGCTATCAGGGCGAAAATTTCATGCGCGGAGCGCGTGTTGAAGTGATGTTGGTAAGGCACCGACATCAGCGAATTGGAATCACGGCCGCAGTCGGGGACGATGACAAACACCGTGCGTCCGCGATAGGCCGGATCGCTGGCCACGCTCTCAGCGAGCCGTTTCAAGCCCTGATCGATGACGGCTATGGCTCGCGTATAGTGGCTTGCATTTCCCCAATGGACATAGTCGGGGTCCTGGTAGTTGATCATCATCAACCGGGGCTTGAGCTCACTGATCGCCCGCACCGCAAGCTCGGTCAGCAACCGGTCGCCACGCGGGTTCTTGAGACCGGAGTCGCCATAGTCATTGCGCCAGCGATCCCAGAAACGCTCCATGATGGGCGAACGCCTGTTTGCCGTTCCGCGATAGTCTTGGGCGCGCAATTCATCAAGCTGTTTGCGGGCCTTGGCCAACACCTCTTCTGACGCTTTGTTCTCTTCCAGGATTCGCTGGAATTTGTGCAGCTTGTAGCGGAACAGACCAATCACTTCAGAGCGGTAGGAAACGCCATAGTGCTTGTGGCCGCCGTAGGTCAGATACTCCTCTTGAGGCCGGTCTTCGCCGTTGATCAGCAGCGCCTGGTGCGACGGCACGTTGAAGGCCTTGCGGAAATACTCGAACAATGTCGGCTCGCGCGGCTCAAGCAGCGGTGCAAGTCCCTGGGAACCGACCTTGGCGTAGCTTCTGTAGCTGCCCGTCAGGATGTTGAGCGTACCTTCAGCATGACTGGTATCGACATCCTTTAGCTCGGCGATGCTGAGATCGGGGATGAGCGTGCCTTGCTTTGCGAGCACATTCATCATGTAGGGTGCATAGCTGGTCTGCCCGACAATGGTTTCAGCTCGCCGCACACCACCGCCAAACCGCACAATGATGACATTGGGACCCACATAAGCCTTCGCAGTGCCGGGCAGCCCGACGGTTGTGCCTGCAGCTATGCTGCTTGCCAGGCCCTGGTTAAATGCACGACGTCCAATTGGCATATCATCCTCGCCGCAGGATTGTGTCACTCTTCGCATTGTGCATTGCCATCACTTTCAGGCAATATCGTGAAGTCGGAATGTGGCAGGCGCGCGAATGCTGGCATGCCGCATCGGCAGATGTGTTCGCTTCTGGCACTTAGCGGTCGTTGCAGGCTGTGTGGATTTATGTCCGCTATTGAGTGCAAAGCGGACGCGAACAGCTGCTGCATATTTTGTCCGCTAATGACCCAAAGCGGACACCCTATACCGACACCAAACGCCACAAAATCTGCGGACTGCATGGCCATTCTCTCTACCTCAGAACGATGATCGGTTCATGAGTGATCTTGTATGGAGGCGGTCGCTGCAGTGAAGCCTACGCTGCATCCTTCGCGCTCAATTCGGTTTGATGTGCTTTGACCATTGCAGCCATAGAATTAAAGGTGAAATCCGAATTTGGCATCTCGTCCGGACGCATGGTTGCGCCAAATCCTTTCTGATCATGCCGCCGGTAAATCCAGCACGATGACATGCCATGGCGTTTCGCTGGCACGTGGTCATGGAACATGCTCTCCGCTGTATGGAGCACTTCATGCCTTTCGATGCCGCAACGGCGGAGGTGCTCAAGCATGTATTCGAAATTGCGGTCAGATGGCTTGTAGGAACCAACGTCCTGAGCGGTGTAGATCGCATCAAACTCCACCTGAAGTTTTTCGTTGCTTCCGGCGAAGCTTGCATTGTCTACATTCGACAGAATGACGAGCTTGTAATGTTGCTTTAGATATTGAAGCGCCTCGGCGCTGTCGGAGAAAGCAGGCCAGTTTTTCACCGATTGACCATAGGCAGCACATTCTTCACGTGTAACGGAAACGCCCCATTCTTCCGCAAGCCTCTTGTAGACGATAGGGAGTAGATCGCTGTAGCGATAAGCCGGCGTCCAACGCTGTTGGGTGGATTCGTGAAAGGCGTGGGCTTGGAGAATTTCGTTGCGGCTCAGCTCCCGCGATACACGGTCGGTCAGGGATTTCAGACCGGCGATCATGCCGGATTCCCAATCGATCAGCGTGCCGTAACAATCAAATGTGAGTGCTTTGAAATCGGTGATTTTCATCGTTCCTCTCCTATCCATCAATGCCGTATGAGCGGATGGGTATCAGGAATCGTGGGGCCAAATGTGCTGATCAGCCGGATTTGTATGCCGAAAGGCCGAAAGTCAGCTACTGCGCGCGAATTCTCTCGGATTTTGTCCGAAGTGCGATTTGAACCTGCGCGTAAAGGCGGATGCATCATCATAACCGACTTCGACTGCAACCATGCTCACCGGATAGTCCGTATTCATAAGGAGGGTCTTCGCGCGTTCCATTCGCCGGCGAGTTAAGTAGGCGTTGCAGGGCGAACCAAGGCTCTTCTTAAACAGAGTCTTGAATTGGCTGACGCTCAAACAGGCAGTTTCGGCCAAGGCCTCGATTGGATGGGAGATGCCCAAATCCTCTTCCATCAAAAGAACAGCCCGCATAATTCGCTCATCGATGCGCTTGGAGAAGTCTTGTTGCTCGATCAGCCGCCAAAAGAGGCTATAGAGCAACAGCCCTGTATCCTGATCCGCCACATTGGTGAGCTGTAGATCCGCATAGGTGCAAAAGGCCAGAAGATCTGCGCTTATTGCGACGCAAGGTTCGTCAAGCCCAATCGCATTTCCAGGTAGGCTGCCCATATCAGCGACCAGAAACCGCGACTTGTCTGGCGCGCTGTAACGATGAACCGTGCCCGATGGGATAATGACACAATGGCCGACCGATATGCTGTGTGTTTGCGAGCCAAAGGCAATGTGCATGGCTCCGTTCAGCGGGACCACGATTTGATGAAAACTATGCGCGTGGGTGTTTTGGGCGAGCGTGTAAGAGCGAATGGAAAGACTACCATCATCGCCGGTGCAGACTCCTGTCACGCGTAGACCCCCGTCTGAATTCGTGCATCCCCTGTCTCAGCTTGCACATTGAGGTCTTGAATTACAATTCACCACAAATCCAGCCCGCGGCCATCGCCTGTTGGAGGCCCGACTTCTTTCCGCATCAACATATGCGATCTGTATTCGGTACGACTGCTTCTGGCAC
>DEIT01000144.1:0-4194 GCA_002352635.1 Hyphomicrobiaceae bacterium UBA2767
TTGCATTTCGAGTTGTAAGCGCTTGCATTTCGAGTTGTAAGCGCTTACATTTCTGCGCTGGCGCATCGAAGGGGAGGGGTTTCGATGAAAAAAACAAGCGTCGTAATGCTGTTGGCAGCCGCTGTGCTGTTCTGCGCGTTCTTTTCGAATGTTGCTCTCGGCGCGGTCGGGCAGAAACCGTTGCTCGATGACATCCAGGAAATGCTGGTCCTGTTCGCCTCGTCTGTCTTTTTTGCGGGCTCCGTATTGCTCTTCGAAGCACAAGACAAGCGTGCGGCACAGGAGGTGGCGGACAGGTCATGATGCCGCGCAAGGCATTGGAAAATCTAATAAATCTGGGAGGATATATGACGATGACCACGAATCATGATGCAAAAGAGCTGCGGAGCTTTGAGCGGCGCCAATTCCTAAAGGCTGCAGCAGCCGGCGGGTTTACGGCTGCTGTCGTGGCTGCTGCGGCTGGCACGCTTGGCTCAGATGAAGCGATCGCTCAAACGGCAAAAGAGGAACGCGATCGTAAGAAGGCCGCCAAACATGTCATGACGATCGCGACGGCCTATGTGCTGGGCGCGTCCCGGAGTTATCCCATCCTGCAACTGGACCTTAAGGAAAACATCCAGAATGCGACGCGAGGTAAGGTCTATGTGAAACTGGCTCCGGGCGGCCAACTTGGGGCAGGCGGAGCGCTTGCGCAGAAGGTACAGACAGGGACCATCCAGGCCGCGCAGCATTCGCTGTCGAATTTTGCGCCGTTCGCACCGGTGGTTGACCTCATCAATCTGCCGTACTTTTGCGGCTCCAATCAGCGCTTCGTCAATCTGGTCAACTCCGAGGCCTGGAAGGCCGAGGTGCATTCCAAGGTCAACAGCAAAGGGTTCAAGCCACTCTTTTACATTGTGATCGACCCGCGTGTCGTCGCGATCAGAAAAGGCGGCTCCGGTGCTGTACTGAAACCCGACGATCTCAAGGGCATAAAATTCCGCGTCCCCGGCTCCAAAATGCTCCAGCAGTATTACCGTATGGTCGGCGCCAACCCGACGCCCGTCGCCTGGGGCGAAACACCCTCGGCGATCAAGCAGGGCGTGGCCGATGCGCTCGATCCCTCCGTCGGTGCGCTGTTCGTCTTTGGCTTCAAGGATATCCTGAGTCACGTAACGTTCACCCAGGCGGTGCCGGACAGCCAGGTCTATTCCTGCAACCTTGAGTGGTTTAACGCCCTGCCCAAGGACGTTCAGGAAGGCATTGATTTCGCTTCTGAAATCACGTCTCAACAGAATTTGGCCAAGGTTCCCGCCGCGCGCGGTTACGCGATGGCGGAACTGACGAAAGCCGGTGTCCAGTTTCACTCACTGAGCAAGGACCAGCTCGGCGTTTGGCAAGAAGCTGGGGGGTATCAGCGCAGTGAATGGGACGGGTTCAAGAAGGAGTTGGCCGGTTCCATGGCGACGTTCGACAAGCTTGTCGAGGCTGCCGGCACGATGGGGCGCCACTACGTCCACGACGCCTAGTTGCATTCAGGGAGCAGGGCGCAATTCTCTGCGCCCTGCTCCCGCCTGACGGGCGACGTCGGGAGAATATCCAAGCTTGCCGAATTTCTTGAAAGCGCCTGCGGCCCCTTATGGCCAAAGCAGGTGTGGGGGAGGGAACAATGCTCGCACTGCTGAACAAGAATATCGAACGCTGGGCGCTTCTGGTGTTTTACACACTGCTGGTCAGCACGATGGCCGTGGAAGTCATTCGCCGCGAAGTCTTCGCCTATTCCTCTATCTGGGGCGAGGAAATCGTTCGATACGCTTTTATCTATCTCGCCTGGATCGGTGCCGCCGCGGCGGTGCGCGAGCGCGCGCATATCCGCATCGACGTCATTTTCAACTACATCTCAAACCGGACCAAGACGCTCCTCTATATCTTCGGGGATCTGGTGATGCTCGCTGTCGCTGCTCTTGCGCTCTACTGGTCCTGGGAGACGGTTGCGGTATCCTGGAAGTTTGGCTCGGTCAGCCATGGTCTCAGGGTATCGATGGTGTGGTTCCTGATGGCTGTCCCGATCGGGTTCGGACTGATGGTTTTTCGTCTTCTGCAATCTCTCATTCGCGACGTCGCTGACCTCAGGTCCGGGAAACCGGTCTTTGAGGGCGAGCGGCTGTTTGATTAGGGGGGCGGAAAGATGCTTTGGCAACAACTCTCAGAACCAGTCGTTCAACTCGGCTGGAGTTTCTACGGTCCGGTCATTCTCTTTGTTCTGCTGATCGCACTTGGCGTGCCGGTCTGGGCCGCCATCGGTGCCAGCGCGACGGCAATGCTGGTCATCTCGGAAGTCCTTCCGCTGTCGCTTCTCGGCGAATCCCTGTTTGACGGAATTGATCATTTCGCCCTGACGGCTGTACCGCTGTTCATCCTCACGGGCGATGTCCTTGTCCGCACAGGTCTCAGTCGCAAATTCCTCGACGTTGCGGATGCGATCACGAAATGGGCGCGCGGTGGCTTCGGGTCCGCTACGGTTCTCGTTTGTGGAATGTTTTCCGCAATCTCTGGGTCCGACGCGGCAGGTGCGGCTGCGGTCGGGCGAATGACGATCGATCGTCTGGTGGAAAGCGGCTATCCGCGTCCATATGCGTGTGCGCTGGTTGCTGCCGGTGCCTGCACGGGAATCCTGATACCACCGTCCATTGCCTACATTGTGATCGGTCTGGTGCTGGGCATCTCGGCTTCGACGCTGTTCAAGGCAGCACTCATTCCGGGCCTGCTGATCCTTGGGTCGATTCTGGTCACGAATATTGTCGTGAACCGTCGTTACGCCTATGAGTCCGGCGGTCTGATGAGCTTCTCCGAGTGGGCTGCAAATCTCGGCAAGGCGATCAAGAGCGGCTGGTATGCCTTTCTTGTCCCTGGCATCATCTTTTACGGGATTTTTTCCGGCCGCCTCACGCCTACCGAAGCGGGTGCGACCGCCGTCATTGTGACCATGATCCTCGGCTTTATCCTTGGGACGCTGAAACTCAAGGATTTTCCCGCGATGATGGTCAGCTCGGCCAAGGTCAATGGTGTCATCCTGCCGATTATCGCCATGTCTCTGCCCTTGGCTCAGGCTTTGGCCGCTCTTGGTGTGCCACAAGGTTTCGTGTTTGCCGTCACGTCGCTTACCGAGAACCCTTACATCCTGATCATATTGATGATCGGCATTCTGATCGCGGCGGGCTGTGTGATGGAGACAACGCCCAATATCGTCATTCTTGCGCCGATCCTGAAACCGTTGGCGGATGAGATTGGCATGAACGAGATTCAGTTCTGCATCATGATGATCACGGCGCTGGGCGTTGGCTTCATAACGCCGCCGCTTGGGCTCAACTTGTTTGTTGTCTCGGGATTGACGGGTGAGTCCATATTGAAGATCGCGGTAAGGGCGGTTCCGTTCGTCTTCTTTATGTTGATCGTCACGCTGATGATTGGTTATCTGCCCGCAATATCGACGACACTGCTGAGCACAAACTAGGGGAGAGAAATACGATCAATGGCTGTCGAATACCTGAAGAAGGCTCCCAAGACGTCGACGACGGATGCGTCCGACGTCAGCGCGACGGTTCAGTCGATCCTCGATGAGATTGAGGAAGGCGGCGAGGAAGCCGCCCTCCGGTATGCCGCGAAGTTCGACAAATATGACGGAAATGTCGTTCTGACCCGGGATGAAATCGATGAGGCAACCAAGTCGCTGTCGCAAAGGGTGAAAGACGATATCCGGTTTGCCCGCGACAATGTCAGAAAGTTCGCAGAAGCTCAGAAAGCAACCATTTCAGACTTTGAAATGGAGATCATTCCGGGATTTGTGGCGGGTCAGAAAGCCATCCCCTGCCAGGCCGCGGGCTGCTACGTACCGGGTGGGCGCTACAGTCATATCGCCTCGGCGGTCATGACGGTTACAACCGCCAAGGTTGCCGGATGCGGTCATATCACGACATGCTCTCCACCCAGGCCGGGTGTAGGTGTCAATCCTGCGATCATCTATACCGCCGATGCCTGCGGTGCGGATACGATTCTGGCTTTGGGCGGGGTGCAGGGCATTGCCGCCATGGCGTTCGGACTGTTCGACCTCCCCAAGGCTGATATTCTTGTGGGACCCGGCAACCAGTTTGTTGCTGAAGCCAAGCGCATATTGTTTGGCCGCGTGGGCATAGACATGCTCGCAGGTCCGACAGA
>DEIT01000144.1:4348-9876 GCA_002352635.1 Hyphomicrobiaceae bacterium UBA2767
ACACGTGAGGACGTCGCGGAAGTGTCTGACGGCATTGCGCCGGAACATCTCACCGTGATGGCGGACGACCTTGATTGGTGGCTCAGCCGCCTCAGCTGCTACGGATCGCTGTTTCTGGGAGAAGAGACGACAGTGGCGTTTGGCGATAAGGCGTCGGGGACCAATCATGTACTCCCGACATCGGGCGCGGCACGCTACACAGGCGGTCTCTCAGTTCATAAATACATGAAGATCGTGACCTGGCAGCGCGCCACGCGTGTTGGTGCGCGCCCTGTCGCGGAGGCCACTGCCCGCATCTCTCGCCTGGAAGGCATGGAAGGTCACGCAAAGACGGCAGATGTTCGGCTTGCCAAATGGTTCCCGGAAGAAAGGTTCGACCTGACGGCCGTCGAATGACCGAACGTTTCTCACTAGAGGGCCGTGTCGCCTGCGTCACCGGTGCGAGTAGCGGCATCGGCCGTTTTCTGGCAACGACGTTTGCACAGTCGGGCGCGGCCGTTGTCGGCGTGGCCCGTCGCAAGACAGAGCTTGCGGCCTGGGCTCAGGATGCTTCCCGGGACGGAGCCCGTGCTGATTTCGTGGAAGCTGACCTAAGTGATCCCGCGACTGTAGAGACCGTTGCGATAGAGGCTGCGAAACCCTTCGGTCCTCCTGATATCCTGTTGAATGCAGCGGGCATAAATCCGCGCCAGCATGCCGACGATGTAACCATTGAAACCTGGCGTCACACCCTCGACCTCAATCTGAGTGTTCCCTTTTTCCTCGCGCAGAAGCTGGTGCCGGCCATGGCCACACGCAGTTGGGGCCGGGTCATAAATATCGCGTCGTTGCAGTCGCAACGGGCATTCGCCAACGGCCTGGCCTATGGCGCCTCTAAGGGTGGTATCATGCAACTGACCAGGGCTATGGCAGAAGCCTGGTCGAGCCGCGGCATCGGGTGCAATGCTCTTGCACCGGGATTCTTTCCGACCGAGCTCACCGGCCCGGTTTTCTCCGACGGTGAGCTATCTGCCCAAATGGCCGGACAAACCTGCATTGGGCGCAACGGACTTATGGAAGATCTGGTCGGACCGGCAATATTTCTAGCGTCTCCGGCCTCCGACTATGTCACCGGTCAGGTCCTGTGCGTCGACGGCGGGTTCACCGCCAAGTGAGTTTGCAATGAAAGCACTCGTCTATACGGGGCCGGAACAGGTGCGCTTTACCGACGTTCCGGATCCAATACCGGAAGAGGGAGAGGCACTTCTCAAGGTGGATGCCGTCGGAATCTGTGGCTCCGACATGCACGCCTTTCTCGGCCATGACGATCGCCGTCCCGCACCGCTCATCCTTGGTCATGAGGTGGCGGGAACGATTGCGGAAGGCCTGGGGGCGGGAGACCGTGTCGTCGTCAATCCATTGGTCACTTGCGGTGATTGCGACCATTGCCGGGAGGGCCATACCAATCTCTGCCCAAGCCGAGAGATCATTTCCATGCCACCCCGCGAAGGTGGATTTGCCGGATTGTTGCGCATGCCGCGGAAAAATCTGCACACGATTCCGGTGGACTTTCCCGCCGAAAAGGCCGCGCTGACAGAACCGATCGCGTGTGGCTTGCATGCCATCAAGCTCGCAGAAAAGGCCTGCCGCAAACCACTTGCCTCGTGCCGGGCGGTTGTCCTGGGTGGAGGGGCGATTGGTTTGGGAGCGGCCCTCGTACTGGTGGCCAATGGAATCAGGGAAGTATTTATTGCCGAGACAAATGCTGCCCGACACGCTTCCTTACGCAAGGCCGGTTCATTTTCGATCTTTAACCCGATTGAATATGACGGGCCGGCACCTGGCTCGGTTGAAATTGTCGTTGACGCGTTTGGCGGTGCGGTAACTCGCAAAGCAGCCAGCGCTCTTGTGTCCCCAGGCGGCGTCATCGTCCATATCGGACTTGCCGAGGCCGAGGGTGGGTTGGACATCCGGCGCATGACCTTGCAGGAAATTACCTTTATCGGAACTTACACCTATACCGCGGACGATTTTGGCGAGACGCTGGCGGCCATGATTGAGGGAAAGCTCGGATCGCTGGACTGGGCCGAAGCCCGCCCTCTGCAGGAGGGGCAGCAGGCCTTTATTGATGTTCTTGAAGGACGTGCAGCAGCACCAAAACTCATCCTTCGACCCTAAAGGGACCACATCGTTTCTGCTCACTGTTTGGCTTGGCGACCGTCGTCTGCTTGAGCCAAATCAATGCGGAAACCTTCCGACTGCAGCAATTGTTCTTCCGCAAAACTGGCTTGGTTTCGGCGGCATGCGGCCGGATCTTGTGATCAGGTTCGGTTATGCGCCGCTGTTGCCGATGTCGATGCGCCGGCCTGTGAAAGACGTGATTGTATGATGCATATGCGGTGCTGTCGGTGAAAACGCTGATCGTCTATTATTCGCGAACGGGTACGACCAGGAAGCTTGCACAAGCGTTGGCCGACGCATTCGGCGCGGACATATCGGAAATCCGGTGTGATCGGTATGGACCGGGACCCTTCCGCTATCTTCGCGCTGGTTACGACAGCGTCAAAGCCAATCTGCCGCCAATCGACATGCCGCAAACGCGATTTCTCGATTATGATCTCGTTCTGATTGGTGGGCCCATCTGGACTAGCTATCCGGCACTCCCTATTCGAGCTCTTCTTGCGGGGAAGCCTGAATTGCCGGAGCGCGTGGGGCTGTTTTTGACCTATGGCGGTCACTCGTCTCCCGATAAAGCCATCGCGGAAGTTGCAGCCGACGTTGCCCTGACCCGACCGCTCTATCTTCCGCTAACGTCCGGTGGATAGTCGCGGGCATCGAGGCACTCGGTCCCATCCCAGTATCTGTATTCACCGCAGTTTGCCGGGCGCGCATATACCCAACCAGCCGGCAGCGAGCCATAAGCCGGCGCTCCGGTATAAATCTGCGCGTTGGGCGCAATCACAACGGTTGTTGGAGCCGCGGTGGAAACGGAAACCGGAGGTCGAGGCGGCGCGCCGTAGTGAGGTGCGTTGTAGCGAGGCGCGGGGTAAGGCGGTGTAGCGTAGGGCGAGGCGGCGTAGGGGACCCTCTCATCGTCATATCTTGGAGCCGCAGGGGGAGCGGAAATCGGAGGTTGCGGAGGCGCGTTATAGACGGGCGGGTAATATCCTCCTCTGTCATAGCCATACCGTCCGGAGTATGGGTCCGCCGACACGCCTGCTGCACCAAACAGGGTCAATACCGAAACCAGAACTGCACACTGCGATACACGACACATAACGCTCTCCCTGACTAAAAAAACATCATAGCACGGCTCATGAGGGACATCGTCCATTTTCGGGCGCTCGCGGAAAAATATGATCGACGCCCGCAGAGCGGCCAGGTTGATTAAGCTGGCTGGCTTTCCAGAGAAAGCACCTGTGTTGCAGGACCATCAGCCTCAAAGCCTTGTGCGACCAAGCGCCCCTCCGCGGCGTCTGCCACCATCGCCAGACGCGTGAGATCATTCCTGACCGGGGGCTGTAACCACGAGAAGTCGTCATCAAGCCGACGGTCGTGGCCTCCCATCATCTGGCGGCGGCGGTGGTTATTGTCGCCGCGTACGTGCCCGCGCCAGTCTGGGTTTTGCCAGTCGTTTGCGGCACTTGCGGGACCTTCGACGACGTGAGCCTCATTTTCCTTTCGTTCGATCACGCAGGCTTCGTCCGGCCTCACACCACTAAGCGTATAGATGGCCCCGACGCAAAGTGGTGCGTGCGTCAGAAGCTCCTTTGCCTCCTGATAGGATTCGGCGGTCTCGAACACGCGCCTCAAGAGATGTTCCGGCGAGGGGTCGGCATTCCGCCAGAGTCGCGCGCGGTTGACAGCCCAATCAAATGGCAGGAACCCCGTCGGTGTATCCATTGGTGCCTGATTGATTGCGGCCGCAAATCGTCCGGGCGCCATGGCTTGCAACACGCCTGTATACCCCGGCCATGTCAGCGTGACCCAGGGACCGGTGGCTCCCTTAACACGTGCTGCGATAATGTGACGCCCAAGTCCAGGTGTCTGCCAGTCCAGCACGCGCATAAGGCGTGCTGTACGCCGGTCTGGGCTCTGGCCGGCACTGGTGCTGCAGCTCCATTCATAGTTTGTGTTGAAATAATATGTGCCAGGTCGCCCGATTACCGCCGCGATGCCGTCCAGCTCGCCCAGATGCGGATTTTGTGAGCGCTCAAGCCACCGCCGCGAGATCGCATCGCCGATCTTCAGCGCCACAGTGGGATAGTCGGCGGCAGCTTCATCCAGCAGCGTGTGCGTTTGGCCAGTTGCAAGTTGCACCGCCTCGAGCGGCCAGGCCTGGCCGACGTCTAGCACCGTAATTTTCGGCAGTTGGGATCCCGGTGTTCTTAGCATCTTCTCCGCTGACGCAAGGGTCTGCACAGCTAACTGTAATTGTATATGTACAATTACACGCGGTATTTGCGCGCAAATCGTGGCGTTTGCGCAGCAATGCAGAATGAAATGGCTTAATTGGTCGCCAAAGTCGAGGTCCCGATTTATATCGGCGGTTTGATACCGATCAAAGACGGTTCCCGCTGCGCATGACAGCTGTTGGTCTGCTGTCAGACGCAATCCATAAGGGAGGGTCGTATTTTGACCGGATTGACTCGGTTGACCGCTTTGCTGTTCGCCACAGCAATTGCGGTGGTTTTCTCACCAAACACTGGCCTCACACAGGATAAGAAAGGCCATCCCCTGGGCGCCGTGCCCCCGCCAAGTGGACCAAGCGAGCAAATCCCCTATGAGCAGCCGGGGATCAAGCCGGGCGTTCCAATCATGTCTGCCAAGGAATTCGACAAGGCGAAGCGCATCTATTTTGAGCGCTGCGCTGGCTGTCACGGCGTTCTGCGCAAAGGTGCGACAGGCAAGCCGCTCACACCTGATGTCACGCGGAAGTTGGGGCTGGAGCATCTCAAGGCCTTTATCACCTACGGCTCGCCTGCGGGCATGCCGAACTGGGGCACGTCGGGTGAACTGCCCGAGGACGAGATCGACCTGATGGCCCGGTTCATCCTCCAGGACACGCCGACCCCGCCGGAATTCGGCCTGGCCGACATGAAGAAGACCTGGAAAGTGAGTGTGCCGGTCGACCAGCGGCCAAAGAAACAGCAAAACGACTGGGATCTGGATAATCTGTTTTCCGTCACGCTGCGCGACGCAGGTCAGATCGCACTGATTGACGGCAAGACCTATGAGATCAAGCTCATTATCGACACCGGCTACGCCGTTCACATTTCGCGTATGTCGGCTACAGGGCGCTATCTCTTTGTTGTCGGACGCGACGCCAAGATCAACCTGATTGATCTCTGGCTAAAGGTGCCTGCAACGGTGGCCGAAATCGACGTTGGCATTGAGGCGCGCTCGGTGGAAACGTCCAAGATGAAAGGCTGGAAGGACAAATACGCCATCGCCGGTACGTATTGGCCACCACAATTCGTCATTATGGATGGCGCCACGCTTGAGCCGCTCAAGATTGCATCTACGCGTGGCATGACAGTTGATACTCA
>DEIT01000144.1:9987-14091 GCA_002352635.1 Hyphomicrobiaceae bacterium UBA2767
AATCTCAAGATCACCAATATTGCCGCCGCGCGTTTCCTCCATGACGGCGGGTTCGATGCCAGCGGACGCTATTTTCTGGTTGCGGCAAATGCGTCAAACAAGGTCGCCGTCGTAGACACCAAGGAAAACAAGCTGGTTGGACTGGTGGAAACCGGACCAACGCCACATCCGGGCCGCGGCGCCAACTTCATACACCCGAAATTCGGACCCGTCTGGGCGACCAGCCATTTGGGCGATGAAAGCATTGTGCTGATCGGCACTGATCCGGAGAAGCATCCCGAGCACGCCTGGAAAGTGGTGCAGACGCTCGAGGGTCAGGGCGGTGGATCGCTGTTCATCAAGACGCATCCCAAGTCCGACAACTTGTGGGTGGATACTCCGCTCAACCCGGATGAGGAGATCAGCCAGTCGATTGCGGTGTTCAATATCAAAGACCTGTCCAAGCCTTACGAGGTGCTGCCCCTTGCCAAATGGGCTGGGATCAGCGACGGCCCACGCCGTGTCGTTCATGGCGAATACAACAAGGACGGGACCGAGGTGTGGTTTTCGGTCTGGAACACCAAAGACAAAACATCGGCAATCGTTGTTGTCGATGACAAGACGCGCAAGCTGAAGAAGGTCATCAAGGACAAGCGGCTGGTCACGCCGACGGGCAAGTTCAACGTCTATAACACCGTTCACGACGTGTATTGACGGTGCAGCCGACGGCTGATGCTGTCTCGGTTCTCCATGCCCGCCAAGTGTCAGTTACGGGCATTCATAAAAGGACGTGCGGCTTTCAGCCGTTCACCATCACTACCGTGAAAGTCGGCACTCAGATCATGAAACGGTCGTTTAACGATGGAAACACTCGGAGGGTCGATTGGGGTGAAAATCGGATGTGCGCCTTCACCAGCTGACTTATTTGTGGACAGCTTCCAGTCGGTGACCGTCTGGATCAATGACAAAAGCGGCGTAGTAGTTCGGCCCGTAGTGAGGGCGAATGCCTGGCTCGCCGTTATTCGTGGCACCGTGCGCGATAGCAGCTGCATGAAACCTGTCGACGGCTTCCCTAGACGGAGCGGTCAATGCCAGATGGAAGCCATTTCCGGCAGCGACGGCAGGTGATCGGAACTTCAAGGCGAGCTTGTCCTTGCCATCGTCGATACCGTATCCAACGTAAGCATCACCTTGCAGCACACACCGATAACCCAGCGCGCCAAGTGCCAGATCGTAGAGCGCTTTCGAGACTTTGAGATCAGATACAGGAAGCGATATGTGGTGGAGCAATTTGGCACTGATCTCCAAACTTGTAAGCCTCTCAAGAGTTACGAGGATCTCGGCAAATTATCAAAACCAGCGGACGTGGCAGCGCTGGCTCCCGAGATTCGGTCAGTTCCGGGAGTTGACATGAATGAAGAGTGTAACGAGGCAGAACTTCAGCGGCGTTTGGCACCCAGAACGCATATCACGGGCATCGGCCGCAGAGCGAGCCATTTGGTGCGTATGGCCTTAAAGCCAACATCAGCCAGCTGCACTTCCATTGCCTCCGCCATCTGCAGGGCATCAGCAGATGTGGCGCCGGCATGGCGTGGTTGGTAGGCGGTGGCCGCCAGCCCGCCAGGCGCGAGCGCAGCCAAAATGGCTGAGAAGGCGGCAGCATGGTCGTCGAGAAACTGAATGACGTTTACCGACAGGACCTTGTCAAAGGACCGAGACAAGTGCGGCAGCCGCTCGAAACCGCCGAGATGCAGTTTCATGACGCCATCGGAGATGGCATCGGCATGTCGCGCCTCGGTTTGAGCAAGCATTGTTGCGGAATGATCGATGGCTTCAACATGCCCGTTGTGGAGCTGGGGTACGATCGAAGCGAGCGCAACGCCCGGCCCGCAGCCGATCTCAAGCACCTTGTCCTTTGGCTGGATATTGAGCAGGTCGACCGCCCATCGGTTTCGAACCCGGTTGGATGGGCGGAACGCCATGACGGCGCCCGCCATTTTCCCGAGTAAACCGTGAGGTCGTCCGAACTGCCTTTCAACAGTACTGCGGATGCTCATGAGGTTTTGGTATCCCGGCTGCGACCCGCGACGAGCCGCCGTCCCGCCTCGAACAAGGCGCCAAGCGCGAAAGCGAGAATTGCGACAGACAAACCCTCGCTGAACCGGAAGCGTGACACCCCGACGAGATCAGGGACAATTGTGTTCCAGGCCCATGTGACGGCAATTGCGCCAACGACAAACAGACCCGCAATGAAAAGTATGTGCCAAGTCAAAGCTTGACCTTTGGATAGGACTTCATGTGACATTATCAATCTCTTTCATATCGCCAATCAGGCTCTGCAAATGAGCCGCCATTTCCTCAAGCGATCGCTCGGTCACGTTCAACGCGACGTCATCCATTTCGTCTGACAAACCTCCCAGAGCACGCATCTCTTCGGCCCTCATCTCTCCGAACAGGTCCCGCCCTGCATTGGTCAAGACGATGAGTGAAGATCGTTTGTGCGCCGGATTGGACGTAGCTTGAACAAGGCCACGGGTGGTTAGGTCATCGACAATCGTTTGTATGTGTTGCCGGGACACCGGCCTTGCCGCGGCCATCTGCGGCACGGTGAGTGCTTCCCCGTCAAAGAGGCTCTGCATGACACCCCGCATGGATGTGGTGATGCCATGCTTCTCGTGAAGCGCGTCGCCGATCGCCCGCAACCGATGGAACAACAGCGGGATCAAACGGATGATCTCAGCAAGAGCCGCAGCCTTGCGTGGTGCAGTCATGGCAACCTCAATATGACAAGTTAGCTGTCAATTCATTTATGATATGACAAGTTGCTTGTCAAATCACTTTCTCAACATAGTTCCCAAACATGCGCGAGTGGTAGCAAAACGGGCGCCCCTGATACCGCGAGGGGCTTGCTGAAAGGCGCCGTAACCGGCAATGCTGTCGTTTGCGCATTCAGGACGCGACACGGACGACAGCTCATGACCCAGTGTGATCTCTATTTCATCTCGGGCTCTCCCCCCTGCTGGTCAGTCATGCTGGCAATGGAGGCAAAGGGACTCGATTACACACCAAAACGCCTCGACAACGCCAAGCGCGAGCAGAAAAGCTCGGAATTTCTGAAAATAAACCCGCGTGGCCAGGTGCCGGTTCTGACAAACGGGAGCGTTATCGTTTGCGAAACGCTGGCAATATTGTCCTATCTTGACGCCATTCGACCGGATCCGCCGTTGTTCGGCAGCACGCCCGAAGAGACGGCCCGCATCTGGCAGGTGATCTGCGAATGCGATGGGGCCTTGCGCGATCCCGTGGGTGACATTTCCCGCCCTCTCTTCCGTGGCAAGGGCGAAGAATTTGCAGAACAGATTTCGAATGCGGCGGCACTCGTGCGTGAAGAACTTGCGCTGCTCGATAGCCGGGTGTCGTCTCAGCTATGGTTGGCAGGAGAGGAACTGAGCGCTGCGGACCTCATCGTCTTTCCCGTGGTGATGCAACTCTGCCGCGCCGCCGCGCGTGAAGAGGCTATACCGCTGGAGCTCGGCGTATATCCGCTGAGCGAGTATTTCCCGAACCTCGATGCGTGGAGCAAGCGCATCGAAGCGCTTGACGGGTTCAACAACGCCTATCCGCCGCACTGGAAGTAGGTCAAAGCGGCTTGAGTTCGGCGGACAACTCTTGCGCGTTCATCCAGGCGCAATCAATACTCCAGGGTCACGCTATGGTCTCTGATCAGGACTTTGGCTTGTCCGTATCCGTAATCCGCTTGTGATAAGCGTCTGCGGCATCTTGCAGCGCAGTCCAGTGCTTCTGGAGCTCGGTTCTCGTCTGCTCCATCTTTTCATGGTTCGCAGTCGCCATCTCCGTCACCTTTTCGCTGGCGCTATGCCACTCCTTGCGCAAGTCCTCCATGTGCTTCGTGTACCAGTCATCAGCCTGGGCGCTTGCCTGTTCGGCTTTCGCCTTGGCTGCCTGAGCTTTCGTCTCCAGCTCATCGAGATGAGTATCAAAATGATCAAGTTGCTGCTTGGCTTGATCGATATAGCCTTTAAGTGCGGACATGGGTTTCTCTCCTTTTTGCCAACTGCTCACTTCTGGGAGTCGACGAGGGTATCGTGCCGCGGAAATTTGGAC
>DEIT01000144.1:14169-38495 GCA_002352635.1 Hyphomicrobiaceae bacterium UBA2767
GCGATCACCGATTTGCGGGGCGCCAAGGCCACCGAAGCTGTGACAGTCTGAACAGACCGACGTGTAAATCTTCGCACCGGTCTGAACGGAGAGCTTCTCTGGCGTTTTCAACTTCGGCGAAGTTGGCTCGCTCTTCACCGTCTTGAGATAGGTCGCGATTGACTTCTGGTCTTCAGAGGTCAGAAGGCGGAGGCTGTCATGAACCGCTTCACGCATGGGCCCCTGTATTTGTCCATTCCATAGCCCGCGCTCGCGGGAAAAGACTGCGACAATGTCCTTCACCGAAGCATGTGCCAATCCGCGTGAAGTGATGTCCGGGGCCCAGTAGCCGCTGATGAACGAGCCGGAAAGATAGTGCTTCTTTTCTTCCGCACCGGCGCGGTTCATCGGACTATGACACATGCCGCAATGGCCCGGTCCGTTCACCAGAAAACGGCCACGGTTCCATGAGGTGGATTTCTTCGGAGTCTTCTTGAAACCGTTTTTCTGGTTGTCGAAATAGAGCAATCGCCAGCCGAGAAGCAGTTCGCGTTTGTTGAAGGGGAATTTGAGGCTGTTCTGCGGCGGTTGGTTGGACTTGGCCTCGATACTGCGGAGGTAGGCGAAGATCGCGTCAATCTCACGGTTCGTCATGAGGTTGAAATGAATAAAGGGCATGGCCGGATAGAGATAAGCGCCATCGTCGCGGATGCCATTGCGCATGGCATTTCGAAACTGTGTTTTGGTGTATGTGCCGATGCCCGTTTTCTTGTCCGGCGTGATATTCGACGAATAGATATCGCCGAACGGCGTTGCCATTTTTAGACCGCCGGCGAAAGCGGGGCCTGACTGGTGCCGCTCCGTATTGGTGTGACAGGAGATACAGTCTCCCGCCTTGACCAGATATTCGCCCTTCTTGATGGTTTCAGCAGACGCTACTCCGCTCTTGTAGTTCACGGCAGGGTAGGTTGGGTAACCGACCATCTGATCAAGCAGGGCTTCAGGAGATGCCGGACGTGCTCCTGCTCCCCGACCTTTGTAGTGCCTGAACCGCCCGCCACTGGGAAGCCCGCCCTGCACGGGACCCGCGCCCGGATACTCCGCCGGTTTGTCCTGCGCTCGGGCCACATCGATGCTGTAACCCGCAGTGAGCGCCGCAACCAACGACAGCGTCCACACGTTTCGGCCAATCCCGATTATCAGTTTTCCTGCGCGTTTCATCAGATCCCGCATGCGTCACCCGTTGATTCTGGCTTTGAGCGTGTCGGCGATGCGAATCGCGAACGCGGCAATCGTCAGCGTCGGGTTCACCACGCCGGTAAAGCACTGGACGGAACTTGAGGCGACGTAGAGATTGTCGTGACCGAAGACCTTGCACGTCTTGTCGACCACGGAGTCGGATTCATCCGCGCCCATGATCGTCGAGCCCATCATGTGATTGTTGGGGCCGTACTGGTTTTGCGGCAAAAGCGATTTGTTGAACGGCGACGTGCCCGGCGTGAAGTTCGACCCACCGCACAGCTCCGATATCTTCTCGAATTGCGCCTGACAGGCTTTGGCGGCAGCAAATGTCCACTCGCCGACGCGGTAGTTGATCTTTGGCCGTGCGATCCCGACGCGATCCTTGAGATCACTCAGCGTGACCCGGTTCCGGGGTTCGGGAAGCTGGCCGAGGAATGCATTCACGTTGACGACGTGGTCCATCAAATATTGAACCCGGTCGCTCAGCTGTTGGCCGAAACGCTCCTCGCTCAGCGCCTGATCCACATATGTCTCGGGTGACAGCCGATTATAAAAATTGAGCCTGAAGCCGGCATGTTGGCGCTTAAAATCGCCTTGCCGGAACTTCAGCACCCGTCCGATTGCCTCCGGTCCGCGACCGCTATAGACGGGTTCCGGCGCTAGAAACGACGCGCTGATTCCGGGGTGATCCATGAGGTTGCGGCCCACCTGGTCGCTCGCATTGCCAACGCCTTTTGGCGCGGTGTCCTGTCTGGATAGAAGCATCAGCTTCGGTGTCTCGATCCCGTTGGCGGCAATGACAACATATTTCGCCGCCACCCACTTCTGCGTCCCGTCGGGCGTGACATAGGCGACCGCTTCCACGGTCCCGTCGCTTTTGACCTTGATGAAATCGACGACCGCGCGGGAAATCAGGCGCGCAGGTTTCTCCTGCCGTTCGGCCTTTCGGATATGGATATCGCCGCTATACATGGCGCCGATCGGGCAGATCGGCATGCAGTTGCCGTTGCCGCAACATTGCGGACGGCCGTCATAAGTTGCGCTGTTGCGTGCCGCGGGTGCCGAGACGAGGGGCAGGTCGTGCGGCGCGATTTTCTTGTCGATCCAGCGTTCATAGTATCCAAGCGGGATCGGTTGCATCGGGTAGGGCTTATTGCGCTTGACCATATAAGCGAGTGGTTCGGATTGACCCGCGACGCCCAGTTCGACTTCGGCGCGATCGTAGTAGGGTTCAAGGTCGTCATAGCCGAGCGGCATGTCGCGGCCAACGCCGTAAGTTGATTTCTCCTTCAACTCCTCCTGTGTGTAGCGCCAGCATTCTGCACTCCAGTGCCATGTTGTACCGCCAACACCGCGAATGTAGAGACAGCCATAGTTGTTGGGACCGACTTCTTCGATGTAGGAGCCGGGTTCTGTCTGCGATGGGTGCGGCGCATAGTCGGTGTTGACGTAGGGTGACTGCCAGTCGTGGGTCACTGAGTTGCGATACCGCCCGACGGCGGCATTGCGGTCGATTGGGGGGCCGGCCTCAAGGCAGATCACGTCGATGCCGGCCTTCGCCAGTTCGTTGGCGACCAGCCCGCCTGCGACGCCAGAGCCGACAACAAGGACGTCTGTTGAGAAATCTGCGTTTTCGGCCATGATCGACCCCGCTCGACGCGGCTCCCCTGCACCAGATTATTGTTGTTCGTCTTTGCCGATCTGACCGCCGACATACTCGGGAAAGACACGACCGCCCCATTTCGGGTTGTTCTTGTCCTTGGTCCAGGCATCGCCGCAACATTGACTGTTGTTCGAAGGCTCAAACGCCCACCATCCGAATTCACCGCCACATGTTGTCGGGATGTTGCGGTAACCGAGGCTCGGGCGGTACATGAGCGCATCGAAATAGGTCACGCGCTCCTGATGTGCGCCCGCTGTTCCCTGGATGCGGGTGACGCCTGTGAACCACGAACGAGCCACCTCCTTGATGAGATCCTTTGCGCCGGCGTCATTGAGCAACCCGGATGCATAGAGCTTCGAGATATCAAGTGTGGACCCGTCCTTGGAAACAGCGGCGGTGATTTCCCGATAGGTGCTATCGAGGGGCAGATTGGTTCCCACGGTGAAGAACTGATAAAAGCGCCGACCAACCTTGAGCGGTAAATCGGCCGTCCCGCAGATCAGTTTGGAAAGCTCCATGAACTGCCGGAAAGAGACGCTCTCGCTGTCACTGAGGGGTGTCAGCGCGGATGAGGTGTTGGCGGCAAGAGAGACGGTCGGCCATTTGGCCACAAGGGCCGCCGTTCCAGCAGACATGACGTAGTGCAGCAGGCTTCGCCTATCAATGTTCATCACGTTTGCACTCGGGAAATACAGAATGACCTGTAACGAATACTCCGAATATATGACGGCAGCATGATCACGAAATCAAGGGTTTGCAGATTTTGCAGATTTTGCAGATGTGTCGCGGCCGCAAACGAACTTTTCTCCATTGGCCGCCGACAGGTCGGCCAATGGCTCAATCAAACGGCTGTCTGTCTGAAAAATATTTTCCATAGAGATCTACAGTGGAACGCTTGCCCACGTTTGGGAGGCGGTCTGCGGCCCAATCCACCACGCTCGCTCGACCTTGATCCCGCAACCCCTCAATCATTTGCCAATCGGGTCTCTGTTTCGAAGCTCTCGCCAATTTTAAAATGTGCGGACTTCCGTCGATCAGGTGAAAGCGATGGCGTCCAAGTCGGCGCACGTCGGTATCGACCAGGAACGGAATTTTGGGCATACGCCGGCATAGCTCGATCCTCTCGACCTGGGTCCTGAGGGGCTGATTGAAGGTCAGACGACCGATGTTGGCAGAGATCTTGTCATTGGTGGCCGGTAGGCCAGGATCACGATCGGGGCTGATCTGGATGAGCAGCGTGTCGTCAGTGCTGGTCTCGGAGATCAATGTCACCAGGTCGGGATTGGCCGAGAAGGCGCCGTCCCAATAGTAGAAGCGCCCGATGCGAACCGCCGGGAAAAGGGTCGGCAAACAGGCTGACGCAACAACAACATCAGCGCTGATCTCATTCTTGCGGAATAACCTTCCGCGGCCTGACGCGACCTCCGTCGCAGCAATAAAAAGCTTGATCGGTGATTCACGCCGCAATTGCTCAAAATCGATTTTTGCGAGCAGGATATCGCGTAGCGGGTTCACGTTCAGTGGATTGAGGTCGTAGGGCGACCAACCACTGCTCATGCGTTCCATGCTTTGCTGGGCGATGGCTCCCGATATTTTCGCTGCCGGTGAATAGGCTAGTGGAGATCCCGGGTGCGAGTCTGGCGCACCGGTTCGGCTGATAGCACTCCACACATCGTTGAGGCGCTCGCGTGCACCCTCCGGACCGCCATCCATGAGCCCCGCGGCGAGCGCGACCGCGTTGACCGCGCCCGCGCTTGTTCCGCTCACACCGTCGATTGAGATGTGCCCTCGCTCCAGCAGGGCGTCGACGACGCCCCAGGTGAAGGCGCCGTGGGCGCCGCCGCCCTGAAGAGCCAGGTTCAATTTCCTGCCCGATGCCCGCCCGCGGGCAATCTTTTTTAGACGCCGAGCGAAATCTGCCGCCGCGCCCCTCTCAATCGGTAAAGGGTTAGCTCGGCGCTGTCTTGATCGGACCACAGGTCCGGCACCGGAAATCAGGGCTTCGTTCTCCATTACAGTCTCCCGCATTTTGTCTGAATCCAGGTTCGCGTGACATCGCGGTGTTCAGAACGACCGGTCATATGGGAACCAAATAGGGCATATTTGTGCACTGCACAAAACACTGTATCGGCATCTTGGATCGGGCCAGCGCTTTGCGGGAGGGTGAAGCGTTCTCAGAGGCTGCCTCAAAAGCCATGAATTCTCTGGATTCCTGTTCGTTTTCTACTGTATAAAGGGAAATAAGACATAAATCTGCGAAATACGGAGTATTTGCAGTAAAATGCAGGATTTCGGACACGCATTCTCCCTGGCTTTCCAACTAATGTGGGCTGCTGACCCGGATCTGATGGAGATTATCGGGCTCTCGCTGCGTGTCAGCCTCACCGCCATGACGATTTCCTGTGCGATTGCGCTGCCCATCGGCGCCGCCCTCGGCATGATCCGGTTTCGCGGGCGCGGCGCGGCGATCATTCTTCTCAATGCGCTGATGGGCCTGCCCCCGGTCGTAGTGGGCTTGTGCGTTTATCTGATGTTGTCGCGCGCCGGACCAATGGGTTGGCTGGGTCTGCTCTACACCCCAACGGCCATGATCATTGCGCAGTCGATCCTGATCACGCCGATCATTGCAGCACTTTCACGGCAGGTGATTGAGGATTTGCACGCCGAATATGCCGAACAGTTCCGATCCATGTGCGTGCCGACACGTACTGCGATCGCCGCGTTGTTATGGGATGCGCGCTATTCGCTGCTGACGGTCGCGCTTGCTGGTTTTGGGCGCGCCGTCGCTGAAGTTGGCGCGGTCATTATCGTTGGTGGCAACATTGACCATCTGACTCGGGTCATGACCACGGCCATCGCGCTTGAGACATCGAAAGGCGATCTGTCACTGGCGCTGGCTCTGGGCATGGTGTTGTTGCTGATCGCGCTTGTCATCAATGCCGGCGTCATGGCGGTACGTATGACGGCGGCGAGGTTCGCCTATGCTTGATGTCACTACAGCATATGAGCACGGACCAACCGTGGAAGCGACGGAACAGGAACTCTCGCCGGTTCTGCCGTGCGAGGTGCGCGGCCTGTGCTTCGCGGCGGGGGGTAGTCCTCTGATCGACAAGATAGATCTCACGCTTGGCGCCGGCGGTGTGACGATGATCATGGGTCCGAACGGTGCCGGCAAGAGTGTGTTCATTCGGCTGCTCCACGGCATGCTTGAGCCGACGGCCGGAGAAATTCACTGGGGCGGCCGCCCGCTTGACGAGGAAACACGCAAACGCCAGGCAATGGTCTTCCAGACTCCGGTTCTGCTTCGCCGCTCGGTGGAAGCAAACATCGCATTTGCACTTCGCCTGCATGGTGAGGGCGGGCGGGCGCGTTGCGCAGAGATGCTTGAAGAAGCAGGGCTGTCCAACAAATCCAGTCAACCGGCCCGGTTGCTTTCCGGCGGCGAGCGACAGCGGCTCGCTATTGCCCGCGCACTGGCTGCTGATCCTGATGTGCTGTTTCTCGATGAACCGACAGCAAGCCTCGATCCCGCCTCCGTCCAGTTAATCGAGGAAATCGTTTTTTCAGCGCGTGACCGGGGCGTGAAGATCATCTTTATCACCCACGATATCGGCCAGGCTCGCCGCCTTGGCGACGATGTCGTCTTCATGCATCGCGGCCGGATCATGGAGCGTGCACCAACCCCTCGTTTTTTTGACAAACCCTCTTCGCGCGAGGCGAAGGATTACCTTGCCGGACGGATTGTTCTATGAGCAAAAATTTAAAGAAAACAAAGGAGTAAGTCTATGTTGTGCGGCAAACTTCTGAAGTTCGGCGTTGCGGTAGTCAGTTCGGCATTCTTCATGGCGGGAATAGCGCAGGCTGAAGAGTCGATCATTGTTCAGTCGACCACGTCGACCCAGAATTCTGGGCTGTATAAACACCTGCTGCCGCTCTTCAAAAACAAGTCGGGGATCACGGTCAACGTGGTTGCGGTCGGTACAGGGCAGGCGATCAAAAACGCACAAAACTGCGATGGCGACGTGCTGCTGGTTCATGCCAAACCGGCGGAAGAGAAGTTCGTGAAGAACGGCTATGGGGTGAAACGAACCGACGTCATGTATAACGACTTTATTATCGTCGGGCCGCCAGAAGACCCGGCCAAGGTCGGCCGTATGAAGGATGCGCCGGATGCGCTGAAGAAGATTTCGAATGCGAAGGCGATCTTCGCTTCACGCGGCGATAATTCCGGCACGCACAAAAAGGAAGTGCGTCTGTGGAAGGCTGCTGACATCAATCCGAAAGGCGCCAGTGGCAAGTGGTACCGTGAGACGGGTTCGGGCATGGGCGCCACGTTGAATACGGGCGTGGGCATGGGGGCATACGTCATGACCGACCGGGCCACCTGGATCAGCTTCAAGAACAAGGGCGACTACAAGATCCTTGTTGAGGGCGATGATGACCTGTTTAACCAGTACGGTGTCATCCTGGTGAACCCGAAGAAGTGCCCGAAGGTCAATCAGGCGGCAGGGCAGACTTTCATCAAATGGCTGATCGGTGAGGATGGGCAGAAGGCCATCGCCAACTACAAACTCGGTGGCAAGCAGTTGTTCTTCCCCAACGCCAACAAGGGACAGAGCTAGACAGTTCAGTCGAAAGGGGTCGCGGTTCAGTTCTGCGGCCGCTCTGCAAATCATAATAAGGTGGAACGATGAAACTCAGCGCACGCAATATTCTCAAGGGCACGGTGACCCGGGTAAAAAAAGGAGCCGTGGCGGCACAGGTCAATGTCGACATTGGTTCCGGCAATGTGATCACCTCAACCATTACGGTCGACGCCGCTGACGAACTCGGGCTTGTCGAGGGTAAGGACGTGTCCGTTATCATCAAATCAAGCGAAGTTATCCTCGGGGTCTGACAACCCGTTTCGTCGAACAGGGGTTTTAATGCGTCTGATACTGTTTGTGGCGGTTTTGCTGATGCCGTTCGCGGCTGTCGCCGAAAGTGTGACCGACTCCGCCGGTCGCACTGTCGATGTCCCGGACAATATCACCCGGCTTTACGCGTCGGGCCCGCCGGCCGCGGTGATCGCTTACGCTCTGGCGCCCGACAAGCTGATCGGCTGGCCGCGTGCCTTTACCCGGGACGAACTGCCGTATGTCGCCAAGGAATTTCGAAACCTCCCGGAGGTTGGCCGGCTGACGGGCCGTGGTGGTACAGCAAATCTCGAAGTCGTCATCCGCGAGAAACCTGATCTGATCGTTGATTTCGGCTCCTTGCGCGATACGTATGTGTCGCTTGCCGACAGGGTACAGGCGCAGACCGGTATTCCAAATGTTCTGATCGATGGGCGGTTCGAAGCGACGCCTGCTGCCCTGCGTCTTCTTGGCAAGATCCTTGGGCGTTACGAGGTTGCTGAAATCCAGGCCCGGTATGCCGAGCGCCTCTTCGCCCAACTCAACGAGATACTTAAAGACATCCCCGCCAGCAAAAGGCCGCGCGTTTATCTGGCGC
The DNA here is from genome assembly GCA_002352635.1 of Hyphomicrobiaceae bacterium UBA2767. GTDB lineage: Bacteria > Pseudomonadota > Alphaproteobacteria > Rhizobiales > Methyloligellaceae > UBA2767. The sequence continues at coordinate 22,547 of DEIT01000144.1, forward strand.
GCAGGGCCGACGGATTGGAAAGCGGTGCTGTCGGCTCGATCAATACCGAGATACTGGAACGCGCGGGCGGGAAAAATGTTGTCGGCGAAGTGCCCGGCCGTCGGGGGCTTGTGCAGATGACGATGGAAAAAATCCTGCTCGCCGACCCGGAAGTTATCGTCACATGGGACCGCAATTTTTATGAGTCCGTCTGGAAGGATCCGGTCTGGGCCAAGGTCAGTGCGGTTAAGAACAAGCGGGTTTACCTGAGCCCGGTTTATCCTTTCGGATGGATCGACCGGCCGCCTTCGGTCAACCGATTGATCGGCCTCAAATGGATGGCGCATCTGCTCTACCCGGAGCTTTTCCCCATGGATCTTCCGGAAGAAACCCGCCGCTTTTACGAGCTGTTCTATCACGTCACACTGAGTGACCGGGAGATCACGGAACTGCTGGGTCCTGCCGTTGTGCCCCGTTGATCAGGCTACCTGCCGTTGAAATGCACGCGTCCGAGCCCTGACACATCATATCCCTCCAGCGATGTGACCCGTTCCTCGAATGCAGAACTGCGACACAGCGCGAGAAAGCTCTGAAACGGTGCTTCAAACCACTCGCTGCGCCAGACCAGCAGGTCGAACCGTTCACGGACCACAGGGACGAAGTCGAGCCGGTATTGTTTCGCGACCGCGAGGAGACCGAAGGCCGCATCCGCCTGATCCTCAAGCACCGCGAGTGCCGCATCGGTCTCGGTACGCGCGGCATGTATGAGTTCAACGGCATCGGGTTTCAGATCGGCCTCGCCAAGAAGATAGTCCAGCAACACCTGGCTGCCGGCTTGTTGCTGCCGCGGGACAACCCGGAGGCCTCTAAGATCGCCGACTTTGTTGATTTTTCGCGGATTGCCGGGCTGGACGATAAGTCCGCGCTCGCGCCAGGCCCACTCAACCAGAACAACCGGCTTGGCTGGAAAGCGCGCCTTGACCGCTGCGACATTCCATTCTTGAGAGTCGCGGTCGAAAATATGCAGCCCCGTAGCAATACCTTCCGCATTTGCGAACCGGTCAAGTCCGTCAAGGCTGCCATCAAAGTATGTCGCCACACCGGACCCTGATTCGCGCAGACACCATTCCAGAAGTGGATCGTGGCTTCCTAGAAAAACGCCAGGAAAAACAGTCGGCGCACCAGCTTCGCCTGACCCGTGCCGGGCAAGCCATGCGTCAAGTGCGGTGCGTTGGAACAGCAGCTTGCCGAGGGCGCGGGTGCAGGGAATATCGCCGGAGGCGGCCAGGTCGTAAACCTTGCGTTCCTTGATGCGCAGCAGGTCCGCGACCTCTTTCGTCGTCAGATATTCCCCTGAATACTGGGCCATGGGCGCTCCACCGACATCCGGATTGGCACCCGGTGTGCCGTCTTCCTGCAAAATCCGGTTGAATTTACAGATTCCCGTAAAAACTAATAAAAATCAACGAGTAACTCACTGTGTGCCTAATGCGATTCCGTGATCTGGTGCCTGCGGGTATATTGTGGGATAAGTCTCACAACTTCAGGACCAAGCATATGAAAAATAAAGGCTATTTTTCAGAAAGATGGCGGCGAACAATATGAATGACGTTACATTCAGATCGGCGCGCGAAAGCGATCTTGCGGAAATCGTGACTTTGTTGGCCGATGATCCGCTGGGTTCCACACGCGAGTCAGGCGATGGCGACATGGATGCATACGAGCGTGCGTTCAGCGAGATCAATGCGGATCCCAATAACTTGATCGCTGTGATTGAGGATGAAGGGAAAGTTGTCGGCTGCCTGCAGGTGACGTTCATTGCCAATCTGAGCTTCGAGGGCGGCCGCCGCGCACTTGTTGAAGCGGTGCGTGTTGCCGACAGCCATCAGGGCCGGGGTCTTGGCCGCGCAATTATGGAATACGCGATCGGCCTTGCAAAGGAGCGGGGGTGCAGGATGGTTCAGCTTACCAGCAACAAAGAGCGTCCCGAGGCGATCAAGTTCTACGAGCAACTCGGCTTTCTGCCGACCCATGTCGGCTTCAAACTTTACCTTTAATCTCGTCCGGTTTGACACGCCAGTGCGGTAGCACAAAAGTTTCGGCCCGGTGCTGGGGACACCGGGCCGACTTTTGCAGTCGTAACGTATCAGGGGGGTCATGTATGGCGGTGCGCTATTGCGTTCCGCTGACTATGAAACTAGCCCATCATGGTTAACAAAAGGTGTGCAACCGTACCGCAATCAGAATTATTCGTTTCTGGCCGCGTCGATATACATTTCCCTGAGTTTGCGTGTCACCGGTCCGGGCTGTCCGCCACCGATCATCTCGCCGTCAATTTCAACGACTGGCATAACGAAGCTTGATGCGCTGGTTAGGAAAGCCTCCGATGCGCCTTTTGCCTCTTCGATTGTGAAGAGGCGTTCTTCAAATGATATTTGCCCTGTTTCCGCCAGTTTCAGAATCGAGCGCCGGGTAATACCGGGCAAAATTTTGTTGGAGAGGGGACGTGTCACGAGATGGTTTCCGTCAAGAACAATGAATGCGGTATTGGAGGTGCCCTCGGTCACATGCCCGTCTTCGATCATCCACGCATCATCGACACCCGCACGCTTTGAAGTCTCCTTGCCCATGGCCTGCGCCAGCATGCCCGTTGATTTGATATCGCGGCGATGCCAGCGAATATCGGGAATGGAAATAATTTTGATGCCGGTCCTGGCTTTGGCCGAATCAGTAAGGTCCTTGACCTGAGTAAAGGCGATCAGGGTCTGTTTGGCATCTTCGGGATACGCAAATTCACGCTCTGCCACACCCCGAGTGATCTGCATGTAGATCAGTCCCTCGGTGATATTGTTGCGCTCAACAAGCTGCTCATGCATTTCGCGCAATTCGGCGTCCGGAATGGGCTGCCCCATCTCGAGTTCCTTGAGCGAACGATGCAACCGCTCCATGTGCGGTTCATAGTCTACGAGCTTTCCATCAATCACCGCCGTGACCTCATAGACGCCATCGGCGAATAGAAACGCTCGATCGAAAATTGAGACTTTCGCCTCTTCCTCCGGCACAAATTCGCCATTCACATAAACGATGCGCCCCATGGTTTATCTCCCTTCCGCATCCGCTTCGAGCACATGCAGGCCCGCCTCGCGGATCATTTCAATGTCCTGTTCCGTTTCCGGATTCGGTGTGGTGAGCAGTTTTTTCCCGTAGAATATGGAATTCGCACCCGCGAGCAGGCATAGGATCTGCGCCTCGCGCGACAGGCTCTGTCGACCCGCGGAAAGCCGCACCCGCGATTTCGGCATGATGATGCGCGCGGTCGCAATCATGCGCACCATTTCTATGGCCTCGACCGGTTTCTGATTTTCGAGAGGCGTGCCCGGAACGGCAACGAGCGCATTTATCGGCACGCTTTCGGGATGGGGATCCATGGACGCCAACACTTGCAGCATGCTGGCGCGATCGCGATCGCTTTCGCCCATACCGATGATACCACCGCAGCAAACGTCGATGCCGGACTTGCGAACACAAGAGATCGTATCGATGCGGTCCTGGTAGGTCCGGGTAGAAATGATCTCGGAATAAAATTCAGGCGAGGTATCAAGATTGTGGTTGTAGGCAGTAAGGCCCGCATCCGCCAGCCGGTCCGCTTGGTCTTGCGAGAGCATGCCAAGGGTCACACAGGCTTCCATCCCCATTTCGCGCACGCCTGAAACCATTTGCAGGACCTGGTCGAATTGTGGTCCGTCATGCACTTCACGCCATGCTGCGCCCATGCAAAAGCGCGTTGCACCGGCGCCTTTCGCGGCGCGCGCGCGTTCAAGCACCGTGTCGACATCGAGCAGGATTTCTCTCTCAAGCCCGGTTTCCTTGGCGTAGTGCGCTGATTGCGGGCAGTATTTGCAGTCCTCCGGACACGCTCCCGTCTTGATTGAGAGCAGGCTTGCCAACTGCACCGTTCCTTCTTCGTGGTAGGCACGGTGGACATCTTGAGCCCTGTGGACCAGCTCAACCAGCGGTGTCTCAAGGACGGCGAGGATTTCGTCGACGCTCCAGTCGCAGCGCGGTTCTGCCACAATTGCGGGTGCGGGTTTCTCTTGGGTATGGTGACCGTTCAGGGACATGGGGTTTGGCTTCAATGGTTGGGCATGATTGCTGCTTGCTCAGCGCTGCGGTAATACAAGAACATGAACCGAAGTGAAAGTCGCTATCACGATTGGCTTGAGGCGCGTGGCCGCACCGGACTCTTGCGTGCGCTGTCGAATGCAATCCCGCACGCGCCGGGGCATGTGTCTTTCGGCGGTGCGCAATTCGTCAATTTTTCAGGAAACGATTATCTTGGTCTCTCGCGGTGCCCGAAACTGGTTGAGCGCGGACAGGACTGGGCCGGGCGATATGGTGCCGGGTCTGGTGCATCGCGCCTTGTCACGGGAAATCTCGATTTGTTCGAAGCACTCGAGCGCAAGGTTGCTGCATTCAAGCAGATGCCTGCAGCCCTTGTTATGGCATCAGGATTTCAGACCAACGCCGCCGTGCTTCAGGCATTGCTCGACAAGCAGGTGCTCGGCGAGGATCCGATCGTCTTTGCCGATCGCCTAAACCACGCCAGTATGCATTTCGGCTGCCAGGCGGCAGGGGTCCGCCAGCAGCGTTATCGTCATTGCGATGTAGCCCATCTGGCGAGCCTCCTCACGAAATCTGAAAGTGTCAGTCGCCCGAAATTCATCCTCACCGAGAGCGTCTTCTCTATGGACGGTGACGTGGCGCCAATGGAAGAGCTCGCCAGGCTCGCGCGCGAATATGACGCAACACTCGTTTGCGACGATGCCCATGCTACCGGCGTTCTGGGCGACAAGGGCAAAGGCTTGAGCGATGGTGCCCACATTGCGATCGGAACATTTTCTAAAGCCATGGGCAGCTATGGCGCCTACGTCGCCTGCTCTGAAACCGTACGCGACTATCTGGTGAACCGTTGCTCAGGTCTCATCTACTCTACGGCGCTGCCGCCGCCGGTACTTGGAGCTATTGACGCAAGCCTCGACATTATTGCCGGACTGGAAGACGAACGCGCGCACGTCGCCGCATTGGCGCGAAGATTCCGTAAGGAGGCGACCGATCAGGGTTTCGACACTGGCACCTCGGCCACGCAAATCGTGCCGCTGATCGTTGGCGAGGCTGACGCCGCACTTGCATTGAGCGGTCAGCTCAAGGACGAGGGGTATTGGGCGAACGCTATCCGTCCGCCGACCGTGCCCAATGGAACCGCCAGGCTGCGCCTTGCTTTTTCCGCCGCACACACAAAAGGGCAGGTGGACGGGCTCCTGGACGTGCTCCCCGTGAAGCTGTCGCAAAAACAAGCGGTACCGGTATGAAAATAGTGCTGGTTCATGGCTGGGGGTGTAACGCAGCCGTCTGGGATAAGCTTCTGCCCTATTTCGACGATTGTGAGATTCACCTCGTGGATCTCGGGTTTGTGCGCGGCGGACCCAAGGGGTCCAATGAAATTCCGGCTGATTCACTGTGCATTGGTCACTCCTTCGGCGTGACGTGGTTGCTCAAGCATGGGCCGCGCCCCATGCGTGGACTTGTCTCGATTGCCGGGTTCGATTGCTTGCACAAATATGTGCCGCATGAGGTGCTTGCTGAGATGCGGGAGGGAATGCGCCGCGATGCGCAAGCACAAATGGAAAGTTTCTGGGAGAGTTGCGGCGTAGCAGATGAAACCTCTGGCTGGGATATCGACGCGGGCGGCCTGAGGGGCGGGCTCGACTGGATTGCCACCTGGGACACGAGCGATCAGCTCAGAACCCTCGGTTCGCCTGTTCTTGCACTTGCGAGCGAGAACGACCGCATCGTACGAAAGGAGGCGACCGAAGCCATCTGGAACAATGGGACAGCCGAACTCCGCTGGCACCCAACTGGCGGTCACATGCTGCAGTTGAATGATCCCGAATGGTGCGCGGGACAAATCCGGACATTCGCCGATGGTCTTGAGCCGTAACCGTCTCGTGGCCGCGCGGTTTGCGCGCGCCGCGAGAACTTATGAACATCATGCGGAATTGCAGGCCGATGTTGCCGCGAAGCTGGCGGAGCTGCTGCCCGCTCTGGAGCGCCCAAGGGTTCTCGAGGTCGGCTGTGGGACCGGGTTTCTGACGCGCCATTTGCTGGAACGATATCCACATGGCGACTTTCTCATCACCGATCTGGCGCCTGAAATGGTTGAGCGTTGCAGCGCGCAGCATGAATCTCGCAATGGCCGTTCCATCTTGTTTGCCACAATGGATGGGGAGGCTCCCGACTGTGTCGGAAAATTCGATCTCGTTGCTCTTTCGATGACAGCGCAATGGTTTGCAGACCCGCTCAGTGGGCTGCAGGGGCTCACGCGGCTGCTCAAGCCCGGTGGTTGCGTCTTGTATGCGGCGCCGGGACCGGGCTGCCTTCCTGAGTGGCGCGCTGCTCTTGAAAACAGCGGTTTGCCATATGGTGGCGTCGACATGCCCGAACTCCCTCACATCGTTTCTGAGGAAGACCGGACGGTGGATTACGGGAGCGGCATCGCCTTCCTTCGGACGCTAAAAGCCATTGGCGCAACAACACCTCGGCCAGGTTACGTTCCTCTGCCACCAGGACATTTGCGCGCGGCATTGCAACGACTGGAGAGAGACCATGGTGCGCGCATCTCCTGGCGGATCGCCTACGGTAAAATTCCCGTTTGAAGTCGGCTCTCCTCTTGAAACCGAGTGCTTTGAAGGCCTAATTGAGGACAGAGCCTTTTTTCCCCAAAATGGGGAGCACACGGATGAAACACGCCCTTGCCCTGTTGCTGTTTTGCACGAGCACGACCCTCAGTGCGGCCGTCTATGCGTGCAACCACGACATTCTTTGCCCGACCCAATGGGTGTGGTCTGACGCTGAGGGCACATGCGTGGAAGACCCCAAGGGAACGTCCTGAGATGCAGTTGAGCCGACGGCAATTCAACCAGGGTGCCATGGCACTTTCCGGTGCGGCAACGATGCCGCCCGTGCCCTTGCCGATGCGCAGCGGCGGTGATGATGCCTATATGGCCATCATCAGCGAGCTGTCGCGCGTTGAGGAGGCGGCTCACGCTGCCGGAGCCGGCGCGCCGGGTGGTGGCGCGGTTACGATGACAGGCCAGCAGCTTGAGTCTTTCCTTGGCCACATGGACATGCAGGTCAGCCCATTTGAGACGGCAGGACAGGTCTATCGCGAATTGCGCAGCTTCCTGAAGGAACAGACCAAGGAAATTGCTCGAGAGGCCGGGGAAACCTTTGCACGCGCGAAAAGAGGGTCAAGCCCTCTAGAATTCGATCAGGAACACGGGACGGAAGCCACCGACGGGCAGGATGAGGACGAGCAGGACACGTCAATTTCCTCATGAGCGTCCGCGCGCCTACCAATATCGCCCGGGTCTCCTGCCTTTGTCCGTATTAGCTCTGCGCCAAGCCCTGGCGCGCGGTGATATTGTCACCAGACCGTGTTCGCGATCCGGACCGGGCGGCAGGTAGATGGCATCATAGGGCAGGAAATAGGCCTCAATGATATCGAATTTCTCCTGGTCGATTTTGGTGCGTTCGCGCATGCGCAGCGAATAGATCAGGACAAGAAGCGGAAACGCGCCGGCCATCCCGATGACCACAAAATCAAGCACTGTCGCGTGGCCTCTCTTGAACAAGTCAAATCCGCCAAGTCCGATTGCCGTCGCGGTTACGGCGAGGAGGCCTGCAATCGCAAACAAAACCAAATAGCGCCGATCGGACTGACCGATGCGGTCGGCAGCATGCTCAAGTTTATCGATGCGCGCGGCCGCGGCTTTGGCTTTGGCGGCTATTTCCGCCGGTAATTCCGCCAAAAACGTATCAAGATCGACAGTCTTTTCCTGCATGGGTCCCTGCATCAAATCGCGAATTGGCGCGCAACCTTAAGGGATGCGGGCGGTCGGGTGAAGGCAGGTAGCAGTCACAAATCGTCAGTTTGCATTAACCATAATCGGTCACCATCACGCCCAGATGTGATGAGGTTCCGCGTAAAGTGTCGATTTCCCTGCCAGCGCCTGCGGCGCAACTCTTAGCTCCAACGGCGTCTCTGGCTGAATCGCTGGGACTTCGGTCTGGGCAGGTGGTGGAAGCCCGTGTCGTGAATACAGGCCAGAGCGGGCAATTCCAGCTTGCTGTCGGCAATCAGACGATTGATGTGTCCGCCGCCCTCAAACTGCAGGAGGGCGCCCTTATAAGGCTGCTTGTTCAGGGGAGTGGTTCGGGCCAGCGCCTAACTGTGTTGCCGACACCCGTGCCAGCTACTGCGCAACCACATGGTCAATCCCAACAAACCCTGCCGCTGATGCCGCAACAAAGCGCCGCTCCACAGACGCAGGTGGTTCGTGCTCGAGCGCAACCTGTTGCAGCGCCTCCTTCCTCTTCCGGAGCAACAGCCCAACCACCTCAGCCCACCGTCCAGGGACAGCCGACTGCTGGGCAACCTGTCGCAGCGCATTCCAACACTGTGCCGACGCGTCCTGTTGTTGTGGCAACAAATGGAGCAGGTGTGTCGCAACAGCCTCTGCCACCAGCGGCTTCTACGGCAACCAACCTATCGCCAAATCAAAACGCCGCGCCGCAACCGGCCCCCGGAGGGCAACAGGTATTAGCCCATGAGCTGCAATCCGGCACGGTGCTGCGGCTCCAGACCCAGGGAGCAGGCGTCAATGCTCGCCCCGTCCTTGCACCCGTTGCGAATCCACCGACCGCTGAGACTGCGTCTCGACCGGGGCCTGCGGGTCAGTTTCCTCTGCAAGCGGTTTCCCTCGCGCCGTTGCAACAAGCGATCACGCAAACCGTGCAAAGCGCTGTCATTCGTCAGGACAGCATCACAACCCTTTTGACGACACTGGCCGGGCTTGGCGCGAAACTTGCGAATCTGCCAAAACCGGTGGCGCAGGCCGGGTCTGATCTTCTCGCCGCACGCGTGAACCTGAATGGCCAGCCACTCGATGGCACAGCCCTTAAGCATGCTTTCAACAGGTCCGGTGTTCTCTATGAGAGTTCGCTTCTGAAGAACACCGGTCAGACGCCGCCCAAAGGGGATATCAAAGCATCGCTTCTGAATTTACGGGGAGCACTCGGCAATTGGCTCGGTGGTGATGCGGAATCGAAAACGCCTGCTCAGAACCGGCCGCCGCCGCCGACACCCGGTGCGCCACCGCGTGCGGAGCGGCCAACACTGCTGCAATTTGCAGCAAATCCACCAAATGTTGAATCCGGTACACGCCTGCTTGGCCAGACGGATGCCGCGCTCGCCCGCATGCGGCTTATGCAGATTTCATCACTTCCGGACGGCGGGCTCCGTGCAGGCCAAACGGCAGGGGGACCCGCGGAACTGAATATCGAACTGCCTTTGCTGTTTGGTGGTGAAATGAGTGTCGGCCAGTTCCAGATCATGCGCGATGGCGAACGTGGCTCGGGCCGCGACCAGAACGGTGAATGGAAAATGCGTTTTTCCATCAATTTCAGTCAGACCGGTGAGGTCGGCGCAACGGTTGCCCTGCGTGGCGGCAAGACACATGTCATGCTGTGGGCGGAGCGGGAACAGACGGCGGATGAGCTGAACAATGCTTTGACTCAACTTGAGGATGCACTGGAGGCGCGCGGCCTCAATCCCGGCACGCTTCAGTGCCGAATGGGCCACCCGCCGCAAGGGAAAAAGCCGGTCGGCGTGTTCATGGATAGCTGCTCATGACCAAAATTGACGAGACTTCTCTCGCTGTTGCGCTGGAATATGAAGTCGGCACCCGTGAGGCACCGCGTGTCACGGCCAAAGGCTATGGTGCCATTGCCGAGCAGATTATCGCGACGGCTGAAGAGCATGGCGTTGTCATAGAGTCTAACACGCTTCTGGCCGAAGCCCTGAGCGGTGTCGAACTCGATGACCGCATCCCTATGGAGCTCTATGAGGCCGTCGCGGAAGTGATCGCTTTTGTGCTCACGGCCAGCAGTAACGCCCGCTAGAGCGTGTTCAATCCTTCAAACATTCCGGCGTAGGCGCGGGTGAGTTCATCATCTGTGATGCAGTAGGGTGGCATCAGATAGACCGTCGGACCGAGCGGCCGGATATTCAGGCCGTTATTCAGATACCAGTCGCGCAGCCGTTCGCCATCATCTGTCTTGTAGTGGCCCTCGGAACCAGTGAGCTCGAATGCGAGAACAGGGCCAAGTGTGCGTGGGCGTTCCGCACGCGGATGGTCCAGGAGTGCCGTTACCTGCTCACGATGCCGGGTCTCAATATGTGCGATTTTTTCAAGCGTGTTCTCACCCTCGAACAGTTCAAGTGATTTGAGTGCCACAGCGCATGCCAGCGGATTGGCCGTAAAGGTGTGGCCATGGGCAAGGGCGGTATCGAAACTCTGGCTCAGAAAGATTTCGAAGACCTGATCGCGCGCAACCGTCACCGCCATGGGCAACATTCCCGCCGTCAGACCCTTTGAGAGACAGATGATATCGGGAACAAAACCAATCTTTTCGCAGGCGAACAGCGCGCCGGTTCGCCCAAAACCTGTGGCGACCTCGTCATAGACTACAAGCAAGCCAGCTTCGCGTGCCATTTCGCTCAACTTTTTGACGAACGCGGCACGAGAAAACCGAAATCCGCTCGCTCCCTGCATCATCGGTTCAATGATGAGTGCGGCGGCATTCGCACCCTGTGCGTCGAGCGTATTTGCAAACGCCGCGAGTGCCTCTGTCTCACGCTGGTCGATATCGTTGCTACCGTCCCAGATGGGGGCGTAGGGAATGGTGTGCACATCGCACATCAGCCCCTCATAGAGCGTGAAGAAACTTGAACCGCGTCCGAGCGACATGGCCCCAAGCGTGTCACCATGATAGCCGCCGTCGAACGCAATGAATGAGGTGCGGACGTTGTCGCCTTTATTGCGGTGATACTGGTAGGCAATCTTGAGTGCCACCTCCACTGCCGACGACCCGTTGTCGGAAAAGAAAACCCTGTTGAGGTCGCCGGGCAGGCGCTGGCTGAGTGCGTGTGAAAGATTTGCGGCGGGTGGATGGGTGAAGCCGGCGAACATGACATGTTCGAGCGTCTCGGCCTGACTATGTAGCGCTTCAACCAGCTCTGGATGCGCATGACCGTGAATGCAGGTCCACCAGGACGAAATCATATCCAGCAATTCATTGCCGTTTTCATCGAACAGTGATGCGCCTTTTGCCCGCGTTACGACGACGGGGTCGCGTTCGGTCGCGTGCTGCGTGAACGGATGCCAGACATGGCGCCGGTCTAATTTCTGTATCTCGCTCAAAGGTGAACCTTTTCGGCGCTGGTGGCGCTTACAACGCCATGAGATCAACTTCCGGTTTTACAGCTTCAAGGGCGGCCTTCGTCAATGGCTCGAGGGGTGTAATATGCACAATGACAGGCACTTCACCATATGACTCAATCGCCGCTCGATTGTGGGGCACGTCGGGACCGCTGAGAATAATGCCCGCGACGGGAATACTCCGCGCGCGCAGAGCCTCAAGAGAGAGCAGGGAATGGTTGATGGTTCCGAGTGTCGTGCGACAAACGAGAATGGCCGACAAGCCCAATTGCTCTATGAGATCAATGATATAGGCACTGTCGTTCAGCGGCACCATAAGACCACCTGCCCCTTCGACAATAAGTGAACCATCGTCGTCTGGCAGTGTGAAATTCGACATCTCAATAGTTACGCCGGCACGTCGCGCGGCCTCGTGCGGTGACAACGGCTCCGGCAATGCGTAGGTGGTTGGAATAACACGATCATCGCTTATGCCAGCCAATGTTCGCATGGTTGCTTCATCGGTCTGGTCGAGCCCGGCCTGTACGGGTTTCCAGTAGCGCGCGGACGTGTGCAGCATGGCCCACGCGCATGCGACGGTTTTGCCCACATCCGTATCCGTTCCTGTGATAAAGCAGCGCATGGGTGAGACCTATAGGGGAATGGTGGCTGAGAGCAAGGCCCTCCGCGTGATCGGGCCGGCGCCAGGATTATGCACAAGCTAGCTTCCCGTTGTACTTCAGCCCCCTTGACCTGCGAGAGCGGGATGGCTTTGTTGGCCGCGAAAAACATGGTGAGTCGAAACTGCTGGCAGCGATAGGAGCAGCGAATGGCAGAAGCACTGGCAAAAGACGAGCCCCAAGGGGCGGTGGCGCATCAGGATTTGGCGAATGCGATCCGCGCCTTGTCGATGGACGCGGTGCAGGAGGCCAACTCCGGGCACCCCGGAGCACCCATGGGGTTTGCGGACGTAGCCAGCGTTCTCTTCATGCGCTTCCTGAAGTTCGATGCCTCGACGCCTGATTGGCCTGACCGCGACCGCTTCGTCCTTTCGGCCGGTCACGGTTCTATGCTGCTCTATTCGCTGCTTTACCTCACGGGCACGCCCGGTATGGACGTGCAGCAGCTGAAGAATTTCCGCCAACTTGGCTCGATGACGGCCGGACATCCTGAATATAGCCACGCGCCGGGTATCGAAACCACGACCGGACCACTCGGGCAGGGACTTGGCAATGCGGTCGGCATGGCGCTGGCCGAGCGCATGCTGAACGCGCGGCTCGGCGACGAGATTGTCGATCACTACACTTACGTGATGGCGGGTGACGGTTGCCTGATGGAAGGCATCAGCCATGAGGCGATATCGCTTGCGGGCCACCTTCAGCTGTCCAAGCTGATCGTCCTTTTCGACGACAACAATATTTCCATCGATGGTCCGACGGACTTGAGTGTGTCCGATGATCAGCTCAAACGCTTTCAAGCGTCCGGCTGGGAGACTTCGCGGATTGACGGACATGATCCCGATGCGATCGCGGCGGCGATCCAGGCGGCCCAAAATTCAGACAAGCCATCGCTCATCGCTTGTGAAACGACGATCGGTTACGGGTCGCCCAACAAGCAGGGCACGGCGGCAACCCATGGCGCACCGCTCGGTGAAGAGGAGATTGCGGCGACGCGCGAAGAACTCGGATGGCCGCATGCGCCTTTTGAAGTGCCTGGGGATATTCTGAATTCTTGGCGTGCTGCCGGTGCACGCGGCGCATCTGATCGTGAAGCTTGGGATGCCCGAGCTGAAGCGCTTGGAGAGCAGCAAAGATCGCGGCTCGGAGATCCCGTTGATGCCGACGTAATCAAGGCGATCGGGCAGGCGGTTCGTGAGGCAAAGGCTGAGTTCTCATCCGAGACGCCGAAACTCGCGACGCGGGTATCCTCGCAAAAAGTGCTTGAGAAGTTGGTGCCCGTGGTGCCCGGAATTATTGGCGGTTCGGCGGATCTCACCGGTTCGAATGGAACTTTAACGAGCCACCACACTGACGTAGAACCGAATGTATTTTCGGGATCGTATATTCGGTATGGCGTGCGTGAGCATGGCATGGCGGCAGCCATGAACGGTATGGCGCTGCACGGGGGCATTGTGCCTTACGGGGCAACATTCCTGGTCTTTACCGATTATTGCCGGCCTTCCATCCGCCTGTCCGCTCTCATGGAGCAACGCGTCATCTATGTGATGACCCATGATTCCATCGGGCTTGGCGAAGACGGGCCGACACATCAGCCGGTTGAGCATCTGGCGAGCCTGCGGGCGATGCCTAATCTCAATGTATATCGGCCCGCTGATGCAGTGGAGTGTGCAGAGTGCTGGGAACTCGCACTCGCCGGTGCCGGCACGCCGTCGATCCTGGCGCTCAGCCGGCAAGGGTTGCCCACGTTGCGTACGGATCATACTGACGAAAATCTGTGCGCGCGTGGCGCCTATGTACTGCGCGAGGCTGATGGCGACCGCAACGTCACACTGCTTGCCACAGGTTCAGAATTGGAGCTGGCGGTCGAAGCGGCAGACATGCTTGCCAAGGACGGCATAAAAGCAGCAATCGTGTCCATGCCTTGTTGGGAGCTTTTCGAACGACAGGACAAGGCCTATCGGGCCAAGGTTCTGGGTGATGCGCCGCGCATTGGAATTGAAGCCGCCTGTGGTTTCGGTTGGGACCGCTGGCTCGGCGAGAATGGCCACTTCATCGGCATGTCCGGCTTCGGGGCGTCAGCACCTGCGGGGCAGCTCTATGAGCATTTCGGCATAACCGCCAATGCAATGGCTGCCGCTGCAAAATCGCTCTGCGGCAAGTAGAGGTTCTGCTGCCCATGATCGAACCTGAGTTTCGCTCCATTGATGAAGCGGAGGTCAAAGGCAAGCGTGTTGTTGTGCGCGTTGACCTGAATGTACCCATGCATGACGGGGTCGTGACCGATGCGACCCGCATCGAACGGGCTCTCCCGACAATCCGCTTGCTTGTGTCGCGTGGCGCCAAGGTTATCATTCTTTCCCACTTCGGCCGGCCAAAGGGGCAGCGCGTACCCGAATTATCGATGGCACCAGTTGCAAGGAAGATGGGCGATTTGCTGCCCGGTGTGACGGTGCAATTCGTGGATGACTGCATTGGCCCTGACGTTGAGAAGGCGGTGAATGCACTGGGTGACGGAGAAGTCGCGTTTCTTGAAAACCTTCGCTTTCACGCTGGTGAAGAGGCCAATGACCCGGAATTCGTGAAGGGGTTGTCCCTTCTCGGCGACATCTATGTGAACGATGCATTTTCCGCGGCCCATAGGGCGCACGCGTCAATTTCTGGAATTGCAGAAGTTCTGCCCCCCTATGCCGGTTTTCTCATGGCGGCGGAAATGGAGGCGCTTACACGCGCCCTTGAACACCCCGAAAGGCCGGTTGCGGCTGTCGTCGGTGGGGCGAAGGTCTCAACCAAAATCTCCGTCCTCATGAATCTGGTGAAAAAACTGGATTGCGTCATTATCGGCGGCGGAATGGCGAATACGTTCCTCCATGCGCAGGGCGTTGCCGTTGGCAAATCACTATGTGAGCCGGACCTTGCGGATACTGCACTTGAGATTTTGCAGGCCGCTCAGGAATCGGATTGCGACATCCTGCTTCCCTCTGACGTCGTCGTAGCAAAGGAATTCAAAGAGGGCGCGCCAAATGAAATTTGTGCGCTGGACCAGGTCCCAGCCGACGGCATGATCCTCGATGTCGGACCGGAGACGATGCAAGCACTCAAAGAGCGGCTCACGACCTGCAAAACCCTGCTGTGGAACGGTCCGCTTGGTGCCTTCGAAATTGAGCCTTTCGGCGAGGGGACCTTTGTGCTGGCGCGTGATGCAGCGAAACTTACAAAAGAAGGCGCGCTCATCACCGTGGCAGGAGGTGGAGACACTGTCTCCGCACTGAATGCGGCGGGTGTGGCGGATGATTTTACCTACTTGTCGACGGCCGGGGGCGCGTTCCTGGAGTGGCTGGAGGGAAAAACCCTTCCTGGCGTTGCAGCCTTGAGCGTCAAGTGAACGGATCAAAGATGGAACCAATCAGAAGCGCCACCGCATCAAATGGGTCTGTTGGATTTGGACTATTTGCTTGTAGCTTAAACTAAAGACAAGCCATTACAGGAGGCGGAGGGTTTCATGCTCGAGCTCAGACCGAATTGCGAATATTGCGACAAGGATCTGCCACCCAATTCCGAAGAAGCCTATATTTGCAGCTATGAATGCACGTTCTGTGCGGACTGCGTTGGCGACCATCTGCACAATGTCTGTCCCAACTGCGGCGGTGGGTTCATGCCCCGACCGGTCCGGCCAAAAACGGAACGGCGTGATGGCGTATTTCTGGGGACGCATCCGGCGTCCGACAAACGCGTCCATCTGAAATATGACCGCGAAAACATTGCCGAATTCGTCAAAAGTATTCGCGACATCCCGCCCGATCAACGATAGGCGGTTGCACGCGCCTGTTTAGCCTAGACCGGGGTGAGCAGTTGCTTGCCGGCGAAATGCGCGGCAAGATTGTCAACGACAAGTTGGGCCATGGCGTTGCGCGTTTCCTGTGTCGCGCTTCCCACATGCGGTTGCACAACCACATTATCGAGGGAGAAAAATGC
>DEIT01000129.1:0-1259 GCA_002352635.1 Hyphomicrobiaceae bacterium UBA2767
CGGGTTGTGGGTGGCCGCTCCATGAACTGTCGTGGGTCAATCCCAGTCCCAATGCCTCCAGCCTCAACATGGCGCGGTGCTTTCCCGGCACGGTTCTGATCGAGGGCACGACCCTGTCGGAAGGGCGCGGGACCACAACATCGCTGGAAGTCATCGGCGCACCGGACATCGATTTTGAGGCGATCTTCGCGCGAATGAAATCGCTGCAGGACGCCTGGCTGGCGGGATGCCTCATCCGGCCATGCTATTTCGAGCCGACATTTCACAAGCATGTCGGTGCGTTGTGTTCGGGCCTGCAAATCCATACCGACAATGACAGCTACACCCACGAGGCGTTCCGGCCCTACCGGCTCGTCGCGCTGCTGCTGAAGGCGATCCGGCTGGACTATCCCGACTATGAAATCTGGCGCGATTTTCCTTACGAATATGAGACGGAAAGACTGGCGGTCGATCTTCTGAGCGGTGGCACCTTCCTGCGCGAGTGGGTGGATGATCCCGCTGCCGAGTCGGGCGACTTTGACGCACGGCTCAAACCGGACGAAGAGGCCTGGGCCGAAATCCGTGCGCCGAATTTGCTGTATTGAGGTGAGGGGCTGTGAAGACCCTTGATCTGGGTTCACACATCTCATTGTAAACGTTTGTATACACAGCGGTCTGCCCATGGAGCTCGACGGGCGGACAATGAACCGGGTCTTCGGGAGCTAGTCTATGATCAGGCTTTCTTCTTCCTCCTCCGGTTCCGGGAAGACCGGATAGACGTCCTGCACGCGCCCCATCTGTTTGGTGAGCGCCAGCACCGTATCGATTGCCGGCGTTTCCACATCGACGATGCGCGCCATCTCCTGCACGACACCAAGCAGGGCATCCAGCTCGATCGGCCGCTTCTTGTCGAGATCCTGCAGCATGGATGTGCGATGTGCGCCGACGGACGCGGCGCCATTGATCCGGCGTTCGATGTCGACACGAAAATGCACACCGATGCGGCGGGCGATCTTCTCCGCTTCCTCCATCATGGCACGCGCGACAGACCGGGTGCCCGCGTCCGTCGCAACGATGTCGAGCGTCGCGCCGGTCAGGGCCGAGATCGGGTTGAAACACAGATTGCCCCAGAGCTTGAGCCAGATGTCGTTGCGGATTTCAGGATAAAAACGCGCCTTCAGGCCGCCGCCCTCGAAGGCTTCGATAAGCGCCTTGACGCGGATGCTCTCGCTTCGGTCGGGTTCGCCGAACCCGAATTTGTCGCCATAGATATGTTTGAT
>DEIT01000129.1:1340-8883 GCA_002352635.1 Hyphomicrobiaceae bacterium UBA2767
TGAAGCTGGAGCCCCGCATACTGGCCCTCAAAACCATAGAAGTACCACCAGGGGATTCCGTTCTGCATGGTAACGACCGCGGTGTCGGGGCCCAGCAGGGGTTTTATCTGGTCCACGGACTGCCATGCCTGATGCGCCTTCAGCGCGATAATGACATAGTCCTGTGGTCCGAAGTCGGCCGGCTTGTCCGACGCCGGTATCCTCTCGACTTTCTCCTCGTCCTTGAAAACCACCTTGAGGCCTTGAGTGTTGATTGCTTCAAGATGGGGCCCGCGCGCAATCAGTGAGACGTCCGCGCCGCCCTGCTTGAGCATCAGCCCGACATAGCCGCCAATGGCGCCCGCGCCAAAGATGCAGATTTTCATGAGTTATGTTCCCCCAAAAGTATCCCGTTGAACCAGTGGTCTGCACCGCGTGTGGTGAGGTCCAAATCGAAATAACACATATGCTGGCAGCCGGATATCGAGTGTGGGTCTTTCCAATCTGCGAGGCAAGACTTTGGGTGTCGGGAGCAGGCTGGGGAAAATTAGTTGGGTTCAAACCGACGCGTTCATGTTCACTCATAATATGATCAAGTTCGCCTAACTACATGTAATCGTGAGCGACGGCAACCCGTGACTACTGTATGTGAGGGAGAAAACAAATATATCAATCAGAGAAGTCGCGGCCCTGATGATGCTGTTTTTGTATGGTTACATACAGGTGTTAATTCCCGAATTGCCTGTTGTTTATTTCGGGAAAACTAGTCAGGAAATAATTGTGACGAAGACATGCTTTTTTGAAACGATGCAATTCAGTTCCCATATATAATACTGTGCACATGCGGTTCAGCAACAACGATGGAGGATCAATGTACGAAACCAAGACCTTTGATGACGAAATAAAAAAAACGCAAGGCATGATGGATGTGATGCGCTCCGAGATGGAGGCAAGCAGCGAGGTGCTCGAAACCCTCGCCAAGTCGGACACCATAGGTGACGTAGATTTCGACATTGAAAACGCCCGCATAGAAGATGTGCTCAACCAGCAAAAAGTTATGGAGTCCAACATCGCCGATATGATCATCGGGCTCGAGGATGTCACCAACTCCTTTGGCGATGAATTCAAGAGTATGCAGGAACTCAGTGTTGGTGAATCACTGGTCGGCTTCTTCTCAAAGCAGAAGGCCAAGTCGATGCACAATGACAGAATACGGTCAACGTCATTGGCCGGGAACCTTCAAGACCTGCTGGCGAAGTCCAATACGATTGTCCAGGTTCTGCAGCAGCAGAAATCGGTGCTTGAGGAACGATACAAAACTTCGGAAGCCAGTCTGCGAAAGGTCATAGAGCGGCGCCAGAAATCGACGGAAAGCCTCAAGTCCACGCAGACACGGATTGAGGAGATCAATCCCGCTCTTCTGGATTTAGAGAACCAGATGGCAGCGTCCACCAATCAGGCCAAACGCACAAAGCTGGAAGGCGAGCGCTCGGTTCTGGCGACTGAATACAATCAGATGCAGGCCAAGGAGCAGGAACTGCTTGCCGGGTCACAAACCCTGGAACGTTACACGTCCATGTTCCAGACCTTTGTCGACAGTCTGAACAATCAGATTGCCGCCCAGTCGACGCTGATCAACAAGCTCAATATCGATACCGAACAGAGGGTCGTTCTTTACAAGTCCCTGGAAGATTCTCTCAAGACTGCTGCCCAGCAGGATGTTGCCCATTCCATCAATACACTCGGTTCCAAGGTCGACACGGCGGCAGAAGAGACAATGGCCGGCATAGGCGCTGCGGCTCAGTCGCATATCGGCGACCTTCTCGAACTGCATGAAAAGAACATGGTATCGAGCCAGGAAATCCAGCGCCGTAAGAAGCTTGCGGATGATGCATTCGCCCGACGATTTTCAACTGTTCTGGAACAGCATCAGGCGTCTAAATATGTCTCAAATTGATCTGCCAGAAAGGCAGGTCACTGGAGCCGCGCATGCTTGAGAAGTACGCGGGCGTTTCCGGATATTTCGATGCAATTCAACAAGCCTTGAAAGGACTTGCCTCAGTCGTTGAGACGGAAAGCGGCAACAAGCTGAAATCTGGTCTCCTGTACAACGAACTTTCCTGGCAACTGTCGACGCTTGAGCACTCCTTCGCGTGCTGGAAACTAAAGTGCCTTTTCTCGGACAGTTTCAAAATTGATCGCAGCGAAAGCGGGCTTCCATCCTACAAGGCCGTTCTGGAACTCCAGCGCGATGCGGCTCAGCGTGAGGCAGCTCTTGTTGATATTCCTGAACCTCAGCATATCCGTGAGCAGATGATTGAACTTCTGCTCAAATACAAGCAGTTCCCCGATGAGCTGCAGCGGATGATGGCGCGGCGGGATTATTTTGACACGCTCGGCCAAGCGGAGGTGTTTGCCGCCTTCAACTCGCCTCATACGCTGCATCATTCGATCAGCCGCAAGTCGGGGCGCCCCACATATGTTGTGGCCTGGTCAACCTATGACGGCACCGCCAACATGCCGATCGTCTACACTCTCGTCGTTGAAGATTCGAGCGAGGATGCAGACGAGATCCCGATGAAGGGACCCTGGGACACTGACGGTGACTGGCTGGAGGAATTCCATTTCAAAGGATTGCCAAATCTCCAGTTGCGGTCCGCATTTCGCGAGTTCGCCCAGAACCATTCAAGCTACGGGTTGACCCTGACCACCATCGCCACGGCACTCGACCAGAACTTCAGCACGCTTCATCCCAAACAATTGCGACGCTTCGTGCTTGGGCCTTTCTATGCAGGCGGTTTGACGGATCACAACGAGAAGGTTCAGTCCGTACTCAACGCAGCCACAGACCCGAGCGAGAACTGGCTGTTGACCTGGACCATTCAAGAGCTGCATGCGCTTAAGGAAATTTCGGAACCAACAGGCCTCTGGAACAGCGAAACCGTGACGCAGGTCTTTCACGTCAACACTGATGATGTGGACTGCGCCGCGCAAGGGGTCAGCGCCCTGGAGCGCTACGCGTTGGTGCCGCATGGCGCCTATCAGGCAACAACTGCGAATGGCCTGGCCGAAGACATTTTCAAAGACTACCGCTGCTACATTTCGAGTGGCGAGCACATTCTCAAATACGTGTGAGCAGAAAACATGGACATCGGACTAACTACCCTACGCGAAGAAGATATCATCCCGCATATTGCCACGGCTCAGGCCATGATGCAGCGCTCCGCCGTTATCGTGACCGAAAAGGGCAACAAGTCGAAAACAGCGCTGGCGGGAACACGCCGCCGTTTCGTGTCGGCTGTGGCAACAGACGGCCTGCAACGGTCCGCAGACGTGCGGATCCTTGATGCGATTTCGGCGATCAGTCCTGAGGACAGCATGCTGTCATTGGCGCAGCATTCGCTCGCCTACCGTCTGCGGCGCGGTCTTGCGGTCGGGCTCGCGGTTGGCGATGTCTTTGCGCGGCAGACCGAGCTTGAATCTCTCAGTTCCGAAAACAAGACCTCTGCTCTGTCGGGTGACAAGGCGGCGCAATTCCACAAGCTGATGGCGGCCTCTGCCTTCGTCTGCCTGTTCACAGCCGCAAGTTATCTGTCGCAAACGCTGGAAGCGGGCGGAGAAAGCACGAAAAAACCCGATGAACCGGACGTTGATCTGGATACTCCGCACGAAGCATTCAAGATGTTTCTCTATGGTCTGGAGAAGTCCATCAGCGGCGCTCCCGATGATCCGGAGATGCTGGCCCGTGCCCGCGAATTCTCCCGCCTCACGCTGGACAGCCTTCTTGCGCGTCAGCGACGGTTTCCCGAACTCAGCGCATTTGAAGCCATGCATATCCGGCTCGACAATGACGACTTCGAATTGAATGGCATTGATGTTTCGACGGGCGGCAAGCGCAAGCCGCTGGTGATGACATTCAAAAAGCCTGACGAGGTGGTTGGCAACCACATCGCCAAATATCAGGCCATGAAGCTGGCCAAGATGCTGATGGCCTATGATTTTGACCGCCAGCTCAATCCCTTTGTGGAGATGGGCGGCTTTCTGTTCACATTCATAGGAGACGGCAATCCGGGCACGGGCAAGACAACGCTGATCCAGATGATCGCCGGGCTCATCAACGAATACTGCGAAGTGGCCGGATACACATTCCACTACGAAAATTTTGGTGTCGATCAGATCAGCTCCTACCAGGGCAAGTCGGGTCAAAACTGCCGACAGTTCATCACCAACATCATAGATCCGCGAACCATCGGTTTCGGCACGGTGGACGACATCGACCAAGTCGCCGCGAAACGCAGCGACGACCGGGCTTCGGCCGGTCAGCAGGAGATTACGGCCGTGCTGATGGAGAGCCTTTCCGGGGCCAATACCGTGATCCGCGGAAATTGCACCTTTGGCATGTTCTCCAACTATCCCGAGAACGTGGATGATGCGCTTCGGCAAAGGGCTGGCGCGCGCTGGCTCGTGGACGGGCCGCAGACGATCGAAGACTACATCGATATTTTTGCGCTTCTGATCGGTGACAATCACAAGCTCAAGCCAGGGGGGCACGACTTTTTTTCCGCCCAGGAAATCAAGAAAGCCGTGCAGACAGCCTATGCCGACTACAACAAGCCGCATGAGGCAGGAATGGTGAAGGTTGCCCAGCACTTCCAGAAGAATGGAGGGAAGCTGAAGACGCTATCCGACATCGGAAACTATCTGCATGCCATCAAGGAGGCCGAACCCCGTTTTACCGGCCGAGCAATCAAGAACATTACGGATGCAATCAAGATGCGGGCAATGGATATCGAGCTTCCTGACAAGTGGTTCGAAAAACCGGAAGTCTTCATGCACAAATCCTATGACGACAAGCTCGCTATGATCTCAAAACTGAGGAAACCGATCTCAATGGAAATGGTCGTGCAGGAGGTGCATCGCTACGCCGACTCGGAATTCCGCTACACCGACAAGTCAGACGATGCGGCGGTCGGGAACCTGATCCGCGATCAGCGCATACGCGAGCGGGCCGCCTCGGAAATCACCGTGCTAAAGGATAAGGGTCAATGGAACGGCTGATCGACAATGCGCTGATCTATGGCAGCATGGCACAGGTCGACCAACCTCATCTGGTCGAGCGCTACAATCATGCGCTTGAAGCCCTGGGCATAGCCAAGACGAAACGCACATCCTTTTCCGTCGATGCAACCGGCTTTTCCCCTGAGATTGCGGAAGATCTGGACGATGTGCAGTATCTCGATCCCCTGGGCGTGAACCGGCGCTTCATCATTGTCGCCCCCGAGCAGGCCCAGCAGCCGGTGGTGAATATCAATTTTTCCTCCACCATCGATTTCATGAGGAAATTCTACAAACACAATGCCGAGGCGATCAAAATACTGACGTTGAAGGACGTCATTTACGGGGAAATTGAGAATTCGACGTATCAGGTCAATGACATAGACGACGTGCTTGCAATCAAGCGGGTCAGGTTTCGGATACACACCCACAATCAGCTTCTCGAAAAGGCGCGTCGCCTTACCACGTTGGTCAATCAGTTCAAAGACGACGAGGACAGCTGGAAAGACAATGCCTTGCTGAACTCAATCCTTGGCCTCGCCAGGGAATGCGGTGACACCCGCTACAACCAGATTGCTCCGCGTAAACTGAGCTTTGCAGCGGACTCTTTCTGGACCCGGCATTTCGGCGGGGTGTATGTCTTCCACGAAGATGATAACGAAGCGGTCGTGATTGGCGGTGTGGGCCAGAAAAAACTTGGAAACGGCACACGCAAGCAGGATCGGTTCATTCCCCAAAAAAGTCATCGCAAAGTTCTGGATTATCTAACGGAGACAAATCGCATCGAGCCGCTGAACCTGAAATGGCTGGACGGGTCGGGATTGCTGGATTTGCGGTTTGATCTTTACGTGCGGGACCAGATCGCGCAATTGGAACCCGAACGCCAGATTGCTTCCATGACAGAGCTTGAGGTGAAGAACTGGGTTCACGAAAACCTGTCTGTTTTACAGGGGCAGAGCAGTTTCGAAATGCTCTCCGGATTGCGAAATGCAGCACTGCATAGAACAGATGCGCAGGGACTAAATTTGTCCGCCCAGATGCAGCTGATGGCCTCCCGCGCCAATCCAGAACATCCAGATTATCTGCTGGTGAACCGGTTCTTGTCCGAATATGTACCATTTGATTTTCTCGTACGTTTCATCGTGAACAAGCATGCCTTTTATCAGGACTACGTGGGTTGGGCTGACAACAGGAAGGATCATGCGGTGAAGGTCATTACGTCAGTATTTTTCCCCGACAAACAGGCCGTGTGGGAGAGCTTTTTCGAGAACTGGAGATTAAAGAATGCTTGATCCCTTTTTCACATGGGTCTCAGGGCTTTGGGGTGCATTGATCAAGTCGATTGTTCAGTTCTGGCGGCTTCTGACCTCGCCATTCCGGGCAACCTACAATCTGTTCAGGCGATCCGGCTGGATCATCCGGGGACTGCTTCTTCTGCTCCTCATTCCGCTTGCCCTGGCCTATGTCCATTTCTTCTGGCACACGGCCTGGGTTCGCGATTTTGACGTGAATTATCCGGCGAAGTTTCATCTCGCGGACCATATGCACCCGGCCGGCGAACAGGTTGCCGTGGAAGGCGGGGACGCCACAACCAAGACCTGCGGGCGCTCAAACATCGTCGAGGTCACAGCCGATCTCATGGACTTCAATGTCAATAGCAACAAGTGGATTTCCAGCCATCCACTATACAAAGCCGGGCTGTTCTGGATTGTGGAGTGGGATCAAACCTGGTTCTTCGACAACAAGGCAGCATTCCAGCGTGGTGTGCATCAGGCCGCGAGCCGGACTGCGATTGAACTTGCCGATGCGCTTGGCAGGACGCGTGGAACCTCGCAAATCGACGAGGACCTGAAAGTCGCCAAGGGCAACATTCAGTTCGACCAGTTCACCTGGTATTTCAATTTGTTCGACCGCCAGCCAATAGGCCCCACAACTCCAACGCCCACCTATTTTCGTGAGGCTCTGAAAGCGCTGACCAGCTACAACAAGCGGCTGACTGCCTGCAATGCGACATTCGATGCGCGTGCCGACAATTTGCTGCAATTCCTCGACCGAATTGCAAAGGACATCGGCTCGACCTCGGCCGTGATTAAAGATCGCGCTGAGCAGAACAACTCGGGATGGTTCGACACCAGGGCCGACGACATCTTCATGTACTCCAAGGGCCAGTTGTACGCCTATTACGGGATTCTGCAGGCGGCGCGAGCTGATTTTTCCGAAGTAGTGGAAACCCGGGCCTTGGGGGATATCTGGGACCGAATGGATGAGCATCTGCGCCGGGCAATTGAGCTTGATCCGTTCATCATTTCAAATGGCACCGAAGACGGCTGGCTCATGCCAACGCATCTCACAACATTGGGCTTCTACATCCTGCGCGCGCGCTCCAACCTGGTGGAAATCAGATCGGTTCTGGACCGTTAGCAACAGATGCCGCGCAGCTGCTTGCCTGCATCAAACGGACTGCCACGCCTGATGCGCCTTCAGTGCGACGATGACATAGTCCTGTGGT
>DEIT01000035.1 GCA_002352635.1 Hyphomicrobiaceae bacterium UBA2767
CCCGAGACCAGATGGCGTGTCTTGGGGTGGTCCGGATCGCCGAAGCGCAGCGCGTTGAGGTTGGCAACAGGGCGCGCGCCCATCGTGAATACATCGCGCATGATACCGCCGACGCCGGTTGCAGCTCCCTGATAGGGTTCGATGAAGGAGGGATGGTTGTGGCTCTCCATCTTGAAAATGGCGGCATGTCCGTCACCGAGATCGACGACCCCCGCATTCTCGCCAGGGCCCTGGATGACTTGCGGTCCCTCGGTGGGCAATGTCTTCAGCCACACCCTGGAGGACTTGTAGGAGCAGTGTTCGGACCACATAACCGAAAAGATTCCAAGCTCGGTCAGGCTCGGCTCGCGCCCGAGAACGCCGATAACCCGGTCATATTCGTCACCCGTCAGGCCGTGCTCGGCAACGAGCTCCGGGGTCATTGCGGCCGCCTCCGCCGTCATCAGTGGAGTGCCTCAATGAGTGTGTCGAACATCGGCTTGCCATCAGTGCCGCCGAGCGCCGCGTCTGCGAGGCGTTCGGGGTGTGGCATGAGGCCAAGCACCGTGCCGCTTTCATTGTAGATGCCGGCAATGCTACGCCGGGAACCGTTGGGGTTGGCCGTCTCGGTCAAAGCACCCGAAGTGTCACAATAACGGAACGCGATGCGGTTTTCGCCCTCCAGACGATCGAGTGTCTCTTCATCCGCAAAATAGTTGCCGTCGTGATGGGCGATGGGGATGCGGATCACCTGATGCTTCGCGTAGCCGCGAGCAAAATCGGTGTCATTGCGTTCCACATTCAGTAAAACATCCTTGCAGACGAACTTGAGTGAGGCGTTGCGCATCAGCACTCCCGGCAGCAGTCCGGATTCGGTCAGCAAATGAAAGCCATTGCAGATGCCAAGCACGGGCGTGCCTGCTTTTGCTTTTTTGATCACATCGCGCATGATCGGAGAGTGAGCGGCCATGGCGCCAGAGCGCAGGTAGTCGCCATATGAAAAGCCGCCGGGAAGCACAATGAGATCGGAGTCGGGAACCTGGCTGTCCCGATGCCAGACCATGGCAGGCTTGTTTCCCATCGCCGCTTCCAGGCTGACGGCAACGTCGCGGTCGCAGTTGGAGCCGGGAAATACGATTACGGACGCCTTCATGCGCCCTCCAGTTCGTAAGAGTAGTTTTCAATGACCATGTTGGCCAGAAGTTGCTCGCACATGCGCTCCACGGTCTTTTCGGCGGTCGCGCGGTCAGTTTCATCGAGTTCAATCTCGACATACTTGCCTTGCCGTACGTCACCGATTCCATCAAAGCCAAGCGCGCCAAGTGCGTTGGCAATGGCCTTGCCCTGCGGATCGAGGACGCCGTTTTTTAAAGTGATTTTGATCCGGGCCTTCATTTGTCCATCCGGTCCGAGTGTCGAGGTTTCAGTTGATACGCTGCTACTTGGAACTAACGAGAACCGGTCCGGAGCCGTCACCGGGTCGGTTGTCAACGAACACGCCAAGCCGGCGTGCGACTTCTTGGTACGCTTCGATCAACCCGCCGAGATCCTGGCGGAACCGATCCTTGTCCATCTTGTCCTGGGTCTCGATGTCCCAAAGCCGGCAGCAGTCCGGGCTGATCTCGTCGGCGAGAACGATGCGCATCATCTCGTTCTCGAATAGCCGGCCGAATTCTATTTTGAAATCGACCAGTCGGATGCCAACACCCAGAAAGAGCCCAGTCAGGAAATCGTTGATCCGCAGCGACAGCGCGATCATCTCGTCGATTTCTTGAGGGTTAGCCCAGCCGAATGCCGTGATATGCTCTTCCGAAACGAGCGGATCATCGAGCTCGTCGGACTTGTAGTAAAATTCAACAATGGAGCGGGGAAGCTGTGTTCCCTCGTCGAGGCCAAGCCGTTTTGCGATTGCGCCGGCGGCCGCATTGCGGACCACGATTTCGACCGGAATAATTTCTACTTCGCGGATGAGCTGCTCGCGCATGTTGAGGCGCTTTACGAAGTGCGTAGGGATGCCGACCTCGCCGAGCCGCAGGAACAGGTACTCGGAGATCCGGTTGTTCAGCACGCCCTTGCCTTCGATCTGGTCGTGCTTCTTGTTGTTGAACGCCGTCGCATCGTCCTTGAAATGTTGGACGAGCGTACCCGGTTCTGGGCCTTCGTAGAGGATCTTGGCCTTACCCTCGTAGCGCCGCCGCCGGCTCATGGATGCGTCCTTTCATGGCTGAGGCGAGTCCGGATCCAATCCGCAATTGCCGCCAACAGCGTGTTATCTCACGCCAAATCCCGTCCGCTCTGCAAGATGTTCAATATGCTCTGTGCTGCTGTGCGCGCAATCGTTCGCATGCCCACAAGAATCGCCTGAATGTTGTGATGAACCTAGCGGAACAGTCTGCAAGAAACAATCTCCAGACTTGAGCATTGATATGCGGCAAGCGGGCAGTTGATTTGCCACCCGTGGCGGGCTATCCCTGCGCGAAGGGTGAGGCTCGGGTGGTGAGTAAACCAATGCAGGCGATTAGCCGCTGCGCTTTTAGGAGAAGTTGACAATGAATTCATTCGACGATCGTGAGAAGGCCTACGAGAAAAAGTTCGCTCATGATGCGGAACTGAAATTCAAGGCGACCGCCCGCCGCAACAAGCTGCTCGGTATTTGGGCTGCTGGCCTAATGGGAATGACTGGCGACAAGGTCGATGATTACGCCAAAGGCGTGGTTCTTGCGGACCTCGAGGAACCAGGCGAGGAAGACGTGTTCCGCAAGATCAGGGGCGATCTTGATGAAGCCAAAATAGAACAGTCCGACCATCAGATTCGCCGCAACATGGCGGAGTTGATGGACGAGGCAGTACAACAAATCGAAAACGAGCGCGAGTAACGTCTGTCCGGCTCCCAATCCATGGCCAACGCCCCATTTCGCCAATCACTCGCGAGCGACACACCGCAGTTAATGGCCTGGGTGACCTATGGTGTCCCTTATGTTGTTGAGCAGATGGGGGAGGCGGGATACGACGCGGTCCTCATCGATCGGCAGCATGGGCTCGGGGACCAGAGCGACCTGATTAACTGCCTGACCGCGGCACGTGCGGCTGGTTTGCCCGCTTTGGTCCGACCGCTAAGCCCTGACGCAGGACTAATTGGCTCAGCACTCGATGCCGGCGCGCAAGGCGTCGTCGTTCCTCTCATAGAGACTGCAGACGATGCCGAGGCTTGCGTGCGTGCAGTCAAATATGCACCCAAGGGCATGCGCAGTTGGGGGCCTTATCGCAGTCAGCTAATGACGCCCCATGACGATCTTGACGTGGTCAACGCCTGGACCATCGCCTGTGTTCAGATCGAAACCAAGGGCGCCGTCGACAATCTGGAAGAGATATTAAGTCTGGATGGCCTCGACATGGTGCTGGTCGGGCCGAATGATCTTGCCACGGCGTTGACGGGCAAGCGCGACATCCGTGCGAGTGAAGTCATTGAAGCTTGCGACTTGATTCTCAAGAAGGCGAGGGAGCGCAATGTCTTTGCAGCGATTTTCGCCAACGATATCGATTATGCCAAGCCGCTGTTCGAAGCCGGATGGGATTTGATTACAGTTGGAGCCGATATGAGTTTGCTTGCCGGAGCGGCAGGAGAGGTCGTCCGCACATTCAAGGGCTGAAGGTCGATCGATGATCCGAAAACTCGCAGGATTTTTCCTGGCAACCGCATTGTTGGTGATGCCTGTATTGAGCGAGCCGGCCAAGTTCAGGTATCCTCATCTCCCGGAACAGGGGTCTGAACTCTCGGACTGGGTTCCACCAGGCTGGGTGGCAAAAGAGAGTGCCAAAGGTGATCTGAACAAGGATGGACGCGACGATCTTGCGTTAATCCTGGAGCGTAAGGAACCGGCGCCTCACAGTCGTGGCTGCGGCAAGGATGCAAACGCTTCGAACGCGTCTCCACGCATTCTGGTGTTTTTGCTGGCCCGGGCAGGAGGCGGCTATCAGCTGTCTGCGGTAGATACCAAAATCGTGTCGCGTGCTGATGAGGGGGGAATTTTTGGTGACCCGCTGGAGATGTTGCTTGTCGAGCGGGAGTCATTGGTTCTGCACCATTACGGGGGCTCGGCGTGGAGATGGTTCCAGACCTATCGTTTTCGCTATCAAGACGACGGGTGGTACTTGATCGGTTTTACCGACGGTTCGAACCACAATGTCTCGCGGCTCAGCACCATGTATGATTACAATCCGCTTACGGGAAAAATGGAGATTACCGCCTCAGACGAAGATGGGCGGCCGGGTTGCTACGCCTGCCTGTTGGGGGAGAAGTGCCCTGGCACGAAACGTTGCGACAAGGGCCGCCGTCAAGCCAAGCGTGAGGTGACTTGGGTGAAAACCAAGAAGAGACCTCTGGTTCGTCTCGACGAGACTTACTGCCGGTATCTGGCTGACAAGATATTGCCCATTACACCGCGTTGGTGATGTGCGGATAAGCAGCTAACCGAAAACTCGTTTGAATATCACATCCACATTCTTGGTGTGGTATCCGAGGTCAAATTTCTCGCGGATGTCTTTCTTCGACAGGGCTTTCAGAACTTCTTTGTCGTTCAGCAATTCGGTTTTGAAGTCCTTGCCTTGTTCCCAGACTTTCATGGCGTTGCGTTGAACGAGCCTGTAAGCGTCTTCGCGGCTGACGCCCGCTTGCGTCAGCGCCAGCAGGACGCGCTGGGAGTGAGCGAGTCCGCCGAGCTTGTCCAGGTTCTGCTTCATGCGTTTGGGATAAACAATCAGCTTGTCGATTACGCCGGCAAGGCGGGCGAGCGCGAAGTCAAGATGCACTGTGGCGTCGGGCGCGATGCCGCGTTCCACCGACGAGTGCGAAATGTCGCGTTCGTGCCATAGCGCAACATTTTCCATGGCCGGGGTTACTGCGGAACGAACCAGCCGAGCAAGGCCGGTGAGGTTCTCTGTTAGCACCGGGTTGCGCTTATGCGGCATGGAGGAGGAGCCTTTTTGCTTCTCTGAAAAATACTCTTCAGCCTCCAGCACTTCAGTACGTTGCAGGTGGCGGATTTCCGTCGCCAGCCTTTCGATGGAAGACGCAACCACACCAAGCGTGGCAAAGTACATGGCGTGTCTGTCGCGGGGTATCACTTGAGTCGAAATGGGTTCAGGTTCAAGGCCAAGCTTCGCTGCCACATGGGCCTCGACACGCGGATCAACGGTGGCAAATGTGCCGACCGGACCCGAAATTGCGCAAGTGGCCACTTCCTTCCGGGCCATTTCGAGCCGTTCCTTGGCACGAGAAAACTCCGCATGGGCCTGTGCCATCTTCAGCCCGAACGTCGTGGGCTCCGCATGAATGCCATGGCTGCGGCCGATACAGACCGTGTCCTTGAACTCATAAGCACGGCGCTTAAGTGCCGCGAGCAGAGAATCCATATCCTCAATGAGGATATCGGCGGCGCGGACAAGCTGTACATTGAAACAGGTGTCGAGCACGTCTGACGAAGTCAGCCCCTGATGCACGAAGCGGGCTTCCTCGCCCACATGCTCCGCTACACTCGTCAGGAAAGCGATGACGTCGTGCTTTACCTCCGCTTCGATTTCGTCGATGCGGTCCACGTCGAAACCGCCACGCTCCCAAATGGCGTCCGCGGCTTCCATGGGAACAATGCCGAGTTCCGCCATGGCGTCACAGGCATGCGCCTCGATCTCGAACCAGATGCGGTATTTGGATTCCGGCTCCCAGATTTTGGCCATGGGAGCTCGGGTGTAGCGGGGAATCATGGTGGATCCAGCGGATGGTTGCGTGCTTTGGCTGGTCTAGCAGAGAGTGCGCCTCTGCTCAATCACGTAAGGGTCAGGGAATTTCGCGTGGTCCGACAAGCGCCAGAAAAATGCCCGGCGCAAGCAGCACCGCGATAAGCCCCAGATTGAATGAGCTAACAAGAAAAAATGCGAATGTGTAAAACCCGCCGAGTGAGGCCCAATAAAGCCCGGATGGGCTGTAATCATGGGGTCCGGGATTGAGGAGAAAGTTGCTGCCGACCTCCAACAGACCGCCAAGCGCACAAAAAACAAGAATGAAAATGATAAGGCCGTAGAAAAAGCGAACTACAAATCCACGATGCGCGGCAAAGCCCTGCAGCCACCATGCCATCAAACCCGCAATCGCTCCTGCGATGCCGCAAATTCGAAGCGTCACGCGCGCCTGCTCATTCATGACGCGCCCTGGTTCCATGTATTCGGCCACGAGCACGGCAATCAGACACGCCCCCATAACGGCGGCAAAGAGCACAGCCAGTATAAATCCAACCCCGCGGCCAAATCCGCTCTCTTCCATTGCAATTTCCCCTCGTAAGCCGGTGCAGCTACCCCATTTCGTGAAACCTAACCACGCAACGGGTTCAGCCGCAATTATCTGGTTTGCAAGCGTGTTACGGCACCTGAGCCGTTACTGCAAGAAACCGTCTGTCCGGACCTTCAAATCCATGGGCGTAGAGGCTGACCAGAACAGCAAAAACCCGCTTCCCGCCATTGGGTTCATGAACAAGGATATCCGATATGGCATAGCGCAGCGAGCAGCCCCGGCTCTTCGGCAGTGACGTATCCGCATGCAGCGTCCGTGACGCTTGCCCGTCCTTCTGCATGGTCAGTTTGAAGCCCTTTACCTCTTCGCTCACGAAAGCGGTACATCTGGGGTTTTTGAAGGTCATCTCCTGAAGGGAAAATGTCCAACGCTCGGGGCGCGCAAGTTGAACCGGATTGGCGTTGACGACAACCTTGTGCGGGTCGGCGGAAAGTTCATCTGGCGGATTGCTGGCGAGCAACCGTCCGGGATTGGATATAACGCGCTCGCGCAGAAGGTTACCCGCTTGAGTCAGCACATCACGCCGCGCCCATTTCAACTGCGCACGCTCGTCGCGCAGCAATACCCGAAAAGGCGACCCATCGATCCAGCGATCGGACGCGGTGTCGATCGCAAAGATATCCGCGTAGGGAAAGCCTGAACCGTCCTGAACACCGAACTGCTCGAAGGCAAAGGTGCCGCCGTCCGGCGAAAAGCCCAATATGTGCCGCTCCGCCTTGTCTCCCGCTTGTGCATTGCCTGCACAGGTAAAAAAAAGGACTAGAACCAGCATCACTGCGTATTTTGACCAAGGGCTGATCATTTCTGGGGGACCTCGAAACAATCCTTGTAGGCGGGCAAGCCCGTCGGAGCGTCGTTGAATGCAGTTGCCTCGTATACGCCGCGGGCAATGGCGCGCGCAGTCACGTTGGCAGCCAATGTGCCGAGTTCGGTCAAACCATAGATCGGGTCGGGAAGGGCTCGCGCGCCGGTTGAGACAGCGAAGACGATATCGCCGTCAAGAGGAGTGTGAACGGGGTATATGGCGCGAGCGAAACCGGTTTGCGCCATGATTGCCAGCCGCCTGAGCATCATGCGATCCAATCGAGCATCCGTCGCGACGACAACGAGGGTTGTGTTTTCCTGTGGACCGCCTTTGATCCGTGGCTGGAGTGCATTGGGTGGAAGCTCTGTTGGCATGCCAAGACCACCAAATTCGCTTCTCGATTCGAATGGTGCAGACCAAAAGTGTGGGCCATCGCCGATCGCAACGGACCCTACCGCATTGACCGCCGCCAGTGCTCCGACAGTTATGCCGCTTTGAGCCTGTGCCGAGGCGCTGCCGAGGCCGCCTTTCAGGTTGCATGTTGTGGCTCCATAACCAGCTCCCGCCGTTCCCAGTGCGAATTCCGCTCCAGCCGTCTCGCATGCGGCGTAGGCAAGATCCTGATACGGCGGGCGCCGACCCCAATTCTTGTCACCGCCATTGAGCAGGTCGAACAGAATGGCCTGGGGCACGATGGGAACCAGTGCATCGCCTATGGGAAACCCGCGACCGTGTTCGCGCAGGAAACTCTGCACACCGGTCGCCGCGTCAAGTCCGAAAGCTGAGCCCCCGGCCAGTGTAAGCGCGTGAACCTGCTGGACGGTA
Organism: Hyphomicrobiaceae bacterium UBA2767; assembly: GCA_002352635.1. Lineage (GTDB taxonomy): Bacteria > Pseudomonadota > Alphaproteobacteria > Rhizobiales > Methyloligellaceae > UBA2767. The sequence continues at coordinate 7,953 of DEIT01000035.1, forward strand.
CCTTCCGGATGCAGCGCCATTACCTCGCGCGTCCCCGTCCCACCCCCGCGTACGTCAACCGCTGTGGTCATTGGCTCATCACACAGCAAAACGGTAACGCCTGACCGCAAGGTCGCATCGTGAGCATTGCCGACGGAGAGCCCGGCGACGTCGGTAATGAGATTGCGGCTGGTGGATACTGACAAGGTGTATGTTCCGTTTGATCCTGGACAAGGGACAAGGCGGCAAACCATGCCATGACATGGTTTATGAGGTCTATCGTCATGGCAGGGTGAATCGATCTCGCATGAGACAGGAGGAAGACCAATGGATTTGACCGAACTGGAGGCCGAACTCAATCTGCTGCTGACGCAGATGGAGAATCTTCCCGAAGACAAGCATGAATTTTACTTGCAGCTTAGGGAAAGGCTTTCCGAGATCCGCGCATTTGGCATGCCGGTTCCGGATGACCTTGTTCGTCTGGAGAAGGAGCTTGAGAAAGAATTCGCAAGCGAACTGAAATCCGGTTCATGAGCTGGTGAAAAGAAAAAGCCCGCCAGTGTGGCGGGCTTTTCCGGTTTTTGTATCAATCGCCCAGATCAGTTGATCTGATTGTAGTCGCCCTTCGACCACTTGAAGAAGGCGTATGGTGGCAAGCTCGGATCACCCTTTTTATCGAACTTGAAATCGCCGATAACGGTCTTGAATGTGCCGTCGTGCAGGGCTTTGGAGACCTTGTCTGCATCCGTGCTGCCGGCAGTCTTTACGGCCTGTTGCCAAGCCTGGTAGGCGGCGTAGGTGTAAAGAACATATCCCTCCGGCTCGATGCCCTTGTCGCGGAAACGCTTCACGAGCGCAGCCGCCGCCGGGTTCTTGCGCGGGTCTGGAGAGAAGGTCATCAGCGTGCCTTCACCGGCAGGGCCGGTAATTTTCCAATAATCCGCAGTCACCAGCGCGTCGCCGGAGACCAGAACCGTGTCCATGCCCTGGCCGCGCATCTGTCGGACGATAAGGCCGGCTTCCGGATGGTAGCCGCCATAGTACAGGACGTCCGTCTTGGCCGCCTTGAGCTTGGATACAAGCGCATTGTAGTCCTTCTCACCCGGCGTGATGGTTTCGTACATCACTTCCTTCAGGCCGGCAGCATTCATTGCTTTTCTGGTCTCGTCAGCCAGACCCTTCGAGTAGGCCTGCTTGTCGTGAACCACAGCGACATTCTTGCCCTTGAAGTTCTTGGCAAGGTAGGCGCCAGCCACGCTGCCCTGTTGGTCGTCACGACCGCAGACGCGAAAGATATTGCTTCCAGGCCTTTCGTCGGTAAATTTTGGGTTCGTTGAAGCTGGCGAGATCTGCAACATTCCTTCTTCAGCGTAAACAGCCGATGCGGGAATTGATGACCCGGAGCAGAAGTGACCTGCAACGAAAACAACCTTGTCTCCGGCAAGTTTGTTCGCGACGGCAACGGCCTGCTTTGGATCGCAGGCGTCATCAGCAGCAATGAGATTAAGCTTTTGGCCAAGTACGCCGCCTGCAGCATTGATATCCGCGACGGCGAGTTCGGCGCCTGCCTTCATTTGTTCACCAAAGCTGGCATAACCACCCGTTAGCGGGCCAACGACAGCGACGTTCATATCCGCGCGTGCAGACGCAGAGAACGACAGTGCAAATGCAAGCGCCAATGCACTCAATACAAATCTGCGCATATGACTTTTCTCCCTGTTACTTGCGCCGGTGCTCTAATGTGTGGCGCAAACTTAGTGCGTGGACATTATAAGCTGAAAAATACGGCAAAAAACATAGTCAGATTTGTCATTGGGGCAATCCTTTAGTCCTGTGAGCCTTCGCGCTCGGTCCAGGTGAAAGGTCCGGTCTTGCGATAGAGCCACGGATATTGTGCCGCCATCTGGCTGGTTTGCGTCAACCGATAGGCGATGCTGGCGAATGCCATGAGCACCGCAGTGTCGACCGCATAGTAGTGAATCGAGGCGATGTCGCCCTTGTAGACATCGAGCGGCTTGTCGAGAAAAAGTCCCCAGTGGAGAAACCGGTCAGCCATGCCGAGCAGGCAACTGTAGACAATGACCTCCCTGAATGGGCGCCATTTGAGCGCCAGTGCACGGCCGGTGGCCCAAGCGGCACCGCCGCCAATGATGACGGTCAGGAAGAAGAAAACCAAGAACGACTTTTCCCAGATCAAACCCATAATGCACCTTGCGGATTCGTGACCCTCAATGCCGCCCACCTTCCAGATAGGCGGTGCGGATTTCTTCCTTAGCCAGCAAGCTCTTGCCCGTTCCCTTCATGGTAATCTCGCCATTCACCATCACGTAGCCGCGATGGGCGAGTTTCAGAGCGTGAAACGCATTTTGCTCCACCAGAAACACAGTCAAGCCTTGCTTGCGGTTCAGATCGCCGATCGCTGAAAATATCTGTTTCACAATAAGTGGCGCGAGCCCGAGGGAGGGTTCATCGAGCAGCAGTAGTTTTGGCCGGCCCATCAGGGCGCGACCGATCGCCAGCATTTGTTGCTCTCCGCCCGAAAGCGTACCGCCGCGCTGGTCCGCACGTTGTTTGAGAATGGGGAAGAGTGTGAGC
>DEIT01000187.1:0-21817 GCA_002352635.1 Hyphomicrobiaceae bacterium UBA2767
CCTCGACGCATGAAAAGCTCCTGGGCCGGTGCAATGGGGCACACACAGTTTCTGCCCAGTGATTTCCGTAAATATGCAGTGGATTTCAATGGTGACGGGAAACGTGACATCTGGGGCACGATCCCTGACGCACTGGCCTCAACCGCCAATTTTCTGTCGAAGAATGGCTGGAAGACCGGGAAGGCCTGGGGCTACGAGGTGCGTTTGCCCGATGGCTTTGACTGCACGCTTGAGGGGCTCCCAAATGCCCGAACCATTCAGGAGTGGGTCGATCTCGGCATTACGCGCACCTTTGACCGAGAATTCATCGGCGAGCGGTTGAAGGAGAAGACCCACCTAGTAGCGCCCGCCGGGACATTGGGTCCGGCATTTCTCGTTCTCGACAATTTCGAAGTGTTCCGCGCTTACAACAAGGCGGACCTTTACGCGCTGTATGTGGGCCATGTTGCTGACCGCATTCTTTTTGCGGGAAATTTCGAGGGCGGATGGTCACGGGTGCAGAGTTTCAGCCGAAATGAGATGCGGCGGCTGCAGACTACGCTCGTCAAGAACGGCTACGAAGTTGGCAAGATTGATGGCTTGATCGGCTCACTTACCCGCTCTGCCCTCGGTAAGTGGCAGAAGAAACTTGGTCACAAAGTGACCTGTTATCCGCCGCGTTCTCTCCTGAAACTCACTGATCCACTTCCAGAGCAGGGTAACTCTGGATAGATCAAGACACCGTCGGTATTCGTGGCGATACTGACAATATCTCGGTCTAAGGGATACCGGGGGAGCATCCAGGACAATGGGCACAAGGTTGTTTCGAATGCCCCGGATCGTCGGGGTTGTCGCTGTCTTGCCGTTTCTCGTTGCGTGTGCTGGCGGCAATCGGCCAGCGCCTGAAGCGGCGTCCAGTGGCCAACGCCTGAACTTGACGCCCGCACAATCCCAACTCATCGACAGTGGTGTGAAACAGATGGTTGAAAGCCAGGACGCGCGGCTGAGCGCAGTTACGGCGACCCGGCACCCGGGCAAGCCGGGCGTTCATGTTTGTGGTTTTGTTTCGAAGAAAAATGCAAGCGGCAAAGACGGTCCCGACTTGCCGTTCTACATCGAACTGCGCGAGGCGGACGGCAAACCTGTTGCGGAACGAGGACAGGTGGGGAGCGACCCTTCAAAACTGTCCAAGGTCAACTTCGTATGCCGTCACAACCGATGAACCATTGTGCCTAGAGTTCCCCGTCGTCGGCCTGGTCGTTGAGCATTTTCATCAGTGGCTTGTCGGCATAACGTTGCAAGGAGAAATCGCGGGCGTAACCAGGGAGTTTCTTACCGGTGACCCATGCGGCGCACAGCTCCCCTGCGGCGCAAGCCATCATCGTGCCATAGCCCGAAAGCCCGGCGACCATGAATGCGCCTTGTGGCCCCATCGGTCCGATCAGCGGCCAGTTTTCGCGGGTGCGGGTGTAGTAACCGCCATAGTGGGAAAGCGTGCGGGGCAGGGCATCGCAATAGGACGCAAGCCCGGGAACAAGGCGGGCTGCGCCGCGCATGACGACCTCAGGAAACGTGTCATCACCAGATGGCTGCCACACGGGCTGTTCCGGTGTTATGTTAGTGGCCCAACCGAGCTTAATCCAGCGGCTCGTTTTGCCACCCTCCGGGCGCACATGAACCCCACCAGGAAGTGTTCCGGCGAGTGGCGCGGTCTGCGGGTCTTCCAGCAGCAGCTCACGCGCCTCATCAGTCCAGTCGAGCGGGCCCGCATCCTCATCGATGGTGAAGGGTGCATCGCGAGGAACAATGCCAAGCACGTCTTCGAACGCGATTTTTTGCTGGTAGATGCAATCAAGTGGCAGATCTGCGTCGAGCATGGCAGCGACGGGTCCGGCGAATGGTCCGGCTGCATTGATGAAGGTCTCTGCTTCAATGATTGCTGGGCCATTGGGCGATACCGTTTCGATTTGGAACCCGCCTGCGATCCGGGAAATGCTCTGAATGTCCACCTGCGCGAGGCGGACGCCGCGCTCCTTCGCTTCGCCCAGCATGAATTGCCCAAGTTGTTGGGAGTCGATATCACCGGCACGTCGCACCAGGGTGACGATGGAGATATGCTCACTGAGATGCGGGTAGCGTTCACGAATGGCACTTCGATCAAGAAGGATGTCGGCCCCATCACCAGCGTCCGGCGGAGCAGGCCCGCGATCATGAATGCGGATACCGCCCGAGGTGACATGACCGTAGGTTTTCTCCAATTCTCCAACGACAGCATTCGCGTTGGAGGTCCGCGTCGCATAGGCATAACCGTTCTGCGAAATCCTGAAATGCTCACCATCTGGTCCTGCAAGTTGATGCATCAGGGAAATGCTGCGGTCGGCTAATTCGGCAAGGTGTTGCTGCGGCCACCAGTTGCGAAAATTCTCGCCCGATGCAGCACTGGTCAGGCTCATGGGGTGCAACGAGTCGGCGATAACAATGCCGGTTTGTTTGTGGTGCACCGAAAGCCAGTAGGCTGTCGCGATGCCGGCGATGCCGGCCCCGCAAATAACGGTAGATGCCTGCTCCTTGGGCGTCATCTCTTCCCTATCTAGGCCGCCGCGAAAAGGGCTGTTATTCTCATTTGCGAATGATTCGGAATGCTCACATGTGGTGCAAGCTTACCGTGCGGATGTTCGTTTGCCTTTGTTTGTTTCTCGTTTTGCCGTTGGGTCATTTCGACGGTACGCCTGCGCTTGCTCAGGATGCATCCTTCTCGCGATGGGTCGAGCAACTGTGGCCTGACGCACGCAAGAAGGGTGTTTCGAAAAAAACGTTTCAGCGCGCCTTCCGAGGCGTGACCCCCGATCCTGAGGTGATCAAAAAGGCCGAGCACCAACCTGAATTCGCTAAGCCGGTCTGGGACTATCTGGCGTCTGCAGTTTCCAAGAAACGTATTGAGAATGGCCGTGAGATGTTGCGTAAACACGGCCCTCTTTTGGCGAGCATCGAAGCACGTTACGAGGTTGACCGGCATATCCTGCTTGCCATCTGGGGTATGGAGTCGAGTTACGGCCAGTTCAGGGGAAAGAGCAATGTCATTCGTTCGCTCGCGACACTCGCTTATCAGGGGTCGCGCCGGAAGTTCGGGCGCACGCAGTTGCTGGCGGCGCTGCAGATCCTCGAACGCGGCGACATTCCACCCGCCAAAATGACTGGCTCATGGGCTGGCGCCATGGGCCATACCCAATTCATCCCGACCACATACAACGCGCATGCGGTTGATTTCACCGGTAACGGACGACGCAATATCTGGGAGTCGCATGCGGACGCTCTGGCGTCCACGGCCAACTATCTGAAGGTTTCCAAGTGGCGCCCTGGTGAGACGTGGGGCTATGAGGTCGAGTTGGCAAGAGGTTTCGACTACGCGCTTACCGGCCGCAAGATTGTCAAAACACTTGCGCAGTGGGGGGAGCTTGGCGTCCGGCGCGCCAAGGGAAAATCCTTTCCGAGGCCGGGCGACAGGGCTTCGATAGTCTTGCCCGCGGGATCCAGAGGACCCGCATTCGCGGTCATCAACAATTTTCGCTCGATCCTGCGCTACAACAATGCGATTTCCTACGGGCTTGCCGTTGGCCATCTCGCCGACCGCATCCGAAGTCCGTCCTCGGGCGGTTTTTCCAAGAAGTGGCCGGTAGAATATCTACCTCTTGCCCGGACAGAGCGGTATGAATTGCAGCGCTTGCTCAATGCCCGCGGACTCTTGCGCGGTGACGCTGACGGGATCCTTGGATCACAGACCCGTGCGGCCGTGCGCGCCTACCAGAAAGCCAATGGCATGGCGGTGGATGGATATCCGAGCGTGGTTGTCCTGAAACATTTGAAACGCGGCAGCTGACGGTTGGATGCCCACAGGGCCTACGGAAGGCTGGACCGGTGCCATCAGAACGCCATATCATATTGTCACTACGGCACACGCATTCACGGTTTGGAAAGTATTATCGGGCACCAATTGCTAACATTTTGCGTTGGCGGCAACGCCGCGCTGCGTTAGCAAGTAACCCTAGCCGGGATGTCAAGGACGGCCTTTGCGAGGCTGAAAAAGAAATGTCAGGTTCCGCGTTCTTTCGTTGTCAGAACACCTTTTGGCACGCCTCGTGCGTGGCGGCCGCGTTTGCAATCATTTTTGCCGTTCTCACTCTGTCCGTGCCCGATGTCCGTGCGCAAGGCCTGAGTCATCTCTCAAATAGTTATGTCACGCCCTTTCCTGAGCAGAACCGCTACCGCGTCTATGTGTTCGGGGATTCCCTTGGCGATGGCCTGTGGCAGGGGCTCTATCGGGCGTTTAATCCGGAAGGCAACATTGACGTCGTCAAGAAGTCGCGTGTTTCGACCGGTTTTGTTCGCACTGATTATTTCGACTGGAACAAGAGGCTTGCGCGAATTCTCGCGACCGAGAAGGTGCATGTTGCTGTCGTCATGGTGGGTGCCAACGACGTGCAATCCATCCGCATCAAGAAGGCAAAAAAATTATACAAGATCGGCACGCCTGAATGGCGCGACGTCTATTCCAAGCGAATAGACACTTTCATCAAGAATCTTAAGGGTTCGAAAGCGGCGATCTATTGGGTTGGCCTGCCGATCATGCGATCGGCAAAATACAACAACCATATGCAGATCATGAATGAGATTTTCCGCGAGCGCGCATTTATCAATGGCGTGAAGTTCGTCGATACCTGGAATGGGTTCGCAGATCAGTTCGGGCGTTACAGTGCATTCGGGCCGGACCTGTCGGGCCAAGTCGGGCGGTTGCGTGCAGGCGACGGCGTGCACTTCACGGTACGCGGCTATCGAAAGCTTGCCCATTTCGTAGAACGGGAGATCCGGCGCGACATGCGCCAAGCGCGTTCAGAACGCGACATTCCGCTCGCGGGTAGCGAGTCGGAGCAGGCGCGTGCAATTCGCCGTCAACGCACACCGGCCCAACGACAGGTGCGCAACACGGCGCCAACTCCCAAAGTCAAGAACCCCGCCTGGCGTGTTAAGCCCGAGGCTGCCGCCCGCAAGAATACCGCTACCAAAAAGCGCATTGCCAAGAGCAAACCCAAAGCCACGCAGGAAAATGTGATTGCACTTCCATCCGCCGATGGGGAGGCGAACGGCATTCAGTTGCCGCGGCCGAAGATTTCTGAAGCGGCACTGTCGGCCATTGGTGCTCGCTATACGCCGCAGAGCGAGTTGATCGCGCTAGAGACTGATGCAGGTGTTACCGCGCTCGCGTCGATCTCGCCAATCAGCGACACCAATCTCGCCGAGGCATTGCGGCGCTTGCCGCTTTCGCAGCGACCTTACTACCGCGTTCTCGTAAAAGGCGAAGACCTTAAACCGAAGGATGGCCGCGCGGACGACTTCAAATGGCCAGGGAGCTGATGACAGGGATTGGAGGGGCCGTCTATCTCAATTTGTAGTGCGTGTGAGACAAGAGATGAAGTGTCAGTCCGGTTTGAGTTGCGTGGAGACACGCCTGTCCCGCCCTATGCGTTTGGCGCTAATCGTCCTGACACCCATGCTGCTGGCAGGTTGTTTCGAAGAAGAAAACAACAAACGTGAAGCCGGCAACACGGCGCGGGATATTCCAGACCTTAGCAAAAAGGTTGATCGCTCATTCAAGGGTGACCGGTTGCAGGCAACCTCCCGGCCATCTGAGCAATCGCTCACGCCAAACCGCGAGGCCGCCCTCCGCAGTGTGCCGGAGAGTGCGCCACTGTCCGGATTCTACCGCGCCCTGATAGGCCTCCAGCTGGGTGTCCGAAGCAAGCCAGTTACGGTGCTTCACATTGGTGACAGTCACATTGCCGCCGACCGCTTTACCGGTACTTTGCGGGAGTTGTTTCAGACGCGCTTCGGCGATGCCGGCCGGGGTATGATGATGCCGGGCTTTCCCTTTCCTTACTATCAGGCGAAAGGAGTGGAATTTACCCGCTCCGGGCGCTGGATCGCCGCCAACAGTTTCAAGATGGATGCAGGTCCTTACGGTGTGAGCGGTGTACGGGTTACGACGCGCGAAAAGGGCGCAAGGCTTACGCTGACCAGCAAAGAGGGTGCGTTCGAGTGGGCGGAAGTAGTTTTTTCGACCGCGCCCCGCGGTGGCCAGGCGTCAGTCAGCTTCGGAGGCAGCGAGAAGAGCATTTCGACGCAAGGTGAGAGCCCTGGTGTCGAACGCGTTCACATCGCCAGCAAGGGCAGGGAGTTGGCGGTTGCCGCCAAGGGGAATGCGCCTGTCAGTATATTGTCCTGGTCCGTCGGACAGAACCGGCCCGGCATTCGGTATGTCAATTTCGGCATTCCGGGTGCCACCGCCGATACGCCTCGGCGCTGGGATGAGGCGCTCGTGGACAGCGATCTCTCGAAACTCAGCCCGGATTTGATCGTGCTCGGCTACGGTACCAATGAGGGTTTTGACGATGACCTCGACATGGCTGCCTATGAAGCGCGCGTTGCGGATTTGATCAGCCGGTTCAAACTGCGCGCACCGCAGGCGAGTTTTCTGGTTCTGGGGCCGCCGGATGGTTTGCGCTTTCCCCGTTACGCCAGGGGAAAACGCAGGGGCGCGCTCGCTTCTGCTACCTGCCGCGCGCTCAGCGATGCGGAGCGGGGCAGATATGCAGAATTGAGGAAGGCCAAGAGTCCCCAGCTTGCTCGTTGGCATGCGCCTCCCAAGTTGGCAGCGGTGCGCAAGAGCCTGCATCGTGTGGCGGATCGTGAGGGCGCACGCTTTTGGGACTGGTCACAGGTTATGGGCGGACCGTGCGGCATTCATAGCTGGGCAAATGCCAAGCCGCCGCTCGCCGCAAGCGACCGCGTGCACCTGCGCACGGCCGGTGCGAAACGCTCCGCACACGCGCTGTTTGATGAATTGATGAAGGACTACGAAATCCATGTACGGCTTGCGAGCCGTTAGGCGAGGCGGCTTTGTGCCTCACGAGTTTGAGTAAGAGTTCGACGGATGCTGTTTCCCACTCTTGATTTTGCGCTTTTCTTTCTCGCCGTGTTCGGCATCAGCTGGGAAATGCGCACCAGGCCGGAAGCGCGCAAGGTGTTCCTGCTGGCGGCGTCGTACTTCTTTTACAGCTACTGGGACTGGAGGTTCGCCGCGCTTCTCGCAGGCAGCTCACTCATAAACTATACCGCTGGCCGCCTGATCGGACTCAGCGGCACCCAGCGCGAGCGCAAATTCCTCCTCGGGATCGCAGTAACGCTCAATCTCGCCATACTGGGGTTCTTCAAATATTACGGGTTCTTCCTGGATTCACTCGCCCATGTACTCGCGCAAGCGGGTCTTGAACGCGACCTGCCGTTCCTGGAGATCATATTGCCTGTCGGCATTTCGTTCTTCACGTTTCAGGGCATCTCCTACGTCACTGATGTCTATCGCCGGCAAATCAAGGCAGTCGACTCGCCGCTCGATGTCTTCTTGTATATCTCCTTCTTTCCGCAATTGGTTGCGGGCCCAATTGTCCGGGCCGCCGACTTCCTCCCGCAACTGAAGGCGGAACCACGCCTTGACCGTTCGCTGGTGAGTCTCGGCATCCTGCTCATTCTGGTGGGACTGTTCAAAAAGATGGTGATTGCCAACTATCTGGCGAGCGAACTGGTTGATCAGGTGTTCTTCGATCCGAGCGCGTTCGCTGGGCCTGACCTGGCACTCGCCGTCTATGCCTATGCGGTGCAGATCTATTGCGATTTTTCCGGTTATTCCGACATCGCGATTGGCGTTGCCGCGCTCCTCGGATACCGGTTCCGCTGGAACTTCAACCAGCCATATCGGGCCGCCTCGCTCAAGGAATTCTGGAGGCGTTGGCACATTTCGCTGTCCGAGTGGCTGCGCGACTATCTCTACAAACCGCTGGGGGGAAGCCGTGGCGGCAGCTTCGCCACCACACGTAACTTGTTCCTGACCATGGTGCTTGGCGGCATCTGGCACGGGGCGGCATGGACCTTCGTGATCTGGGGCCTGATCCACGGCACGTCTCTCGCAGTCGAGCGCCTTGTGATGAGCTTCAAAACCGCACCAGCGCCAAGTGCTGCGGTGGCGGCTGGAGGTTATGGCTCCGGAACAATTGTGTCACTTGATGAGCCTGAAGAATCCTGGTGGTTCAGCCGTACGCTTGGTGTGCTGGTCACGTTTCATATCGTCTGTCTGGCGTGGATATTCTTCCGTGCGGAATCGCTTGATGTCGCGCTCGCATATATCAAGGGCCTTACCAACTGGTCAGCTCCTGGGGAATTCACACAGCCTTTCCTCGTGGCGCTTGTGGCGGCGTCTCTCGCGGCGCACTTCCTGCCGGGTGCAATGGTGATGAGTGCAGCGAAGGCGCTTGAGCCGGTGGGGCCCATTGGTCTCGGGTTTTTGCTTGGCTTCGGCATTCTGTTGATCAAGGCGGTTGCGCCAGAGGGCACCGCCCCGTTCATCTATTTTCAGTTCTAGAGGTTCGATCTTAGAGAAAGAAGAGTGGTTGCAATGTCGTTTGCGTTGGAATTCCGAAGGAAGCAGCAGCTGTTGGAACACGAAGTGCAGCACGCCAGGCAAGCCAACAAAGGCTTCGTGTCGATGCCGGCGGATTGCGGTACCGATACAAAAGGCAATCGCCGCCGGGTGCTTTTTGCGCTGGTGATTGCCGGAGGCGTTCTGGCGATATTCAATTCCGGCGGCCTCGTTCAATACAGCTATGATTTCGCTGATAGTCCGGGTGGAGAGAAAATGATTGAGGTCAGCGAAAGCTGGCACGACATGATGAGCGAGTCGCGCATGACGGAGTTTATCGACCATATTCGGGGGTCCATCGCGATGGCACGGGAGTCGAGCTGGCAGGATCTTACTTTCGGCTTTGCGGCAGTCCCGGCAGAACCTGATTCCTCAACACAACCCCAACCGCTTATTGTTCCGGCCAACGGCGAATCCTTGCCGGAACGCAAGGAGCATCAGGTGCCCGAGGCTGCAAAGCCCGCCGGTCCGATCATGCGGGCATCGGCCAGGCCGTCCTATCCGAATTGAACTTTTTCGCGTTTTCTAGACACCCGGATCAGGCGGCAGATGGCGTTTGGTCTTGCCTTCCATTTGCCCGGTAAAGTCGCGCAATTGCCGCTCCGCGGTCGCGAACGCATCACGGATCGCGATATAAACATCCTCGTGGGCATGATTTTGTTCCCGCTCATTGCTCACGACGAGTTCGGATTTGCGCGGCACGCCCATTTCGATTTTCACATGGTATATCTTGCCCTTTTGGTGATGACGGTGTGGTGCCTCGATCACCACGCGGCAACTGGTGAGATGATGAAAATATTGCTCGAGTTTTGAGGCCTTCTCGCGCACGCGTGTTTCGATTGCGGAAGAGGGGTCCATATTCCGGAAGCTGACCTGAAGAGGGATATCCATGACATACACTCGTCCTTCTTACGATGAACAAGAAAAGCATAACGCCCATGTCAGGATCAAATTTTGACCTTGATCAAGGAAAGGCTATCGGAGCAGGGAAACGCCAACTAGCGAGGTAAGTCGCTTGCGCCCATCAGGAACGCGTCAATGGCATGCGCCGCCTGACGGCCCTCTCGGATAGCCCACACGACCAATGACTGGCCGCGGCGTATGTCGCCTGCGGCAAAAACTTTCTCACGCGACGTGCCATAGTCCTGATCATTGGCAAGCACGTTGCCGCGAGGGTCGAGCTCAAGTTCAAGCTGTTCGATCATGCCTTCACGGACCGGATGAACAAAACCCATAGCCAGCAGCACCAGATCGGCTCTGAGCTCGAATTCGCTGTCCTCGATCGCCTGCATGTCGTCATCAACACGCACGCAATGCAGGGTATCGATCGCGCCGTTGCCACCGGTAAGCTTGGTGGTCATAACACTCCAGTCCCGGTCAGCGCCCTCGGCCTGGCTCGACGAGGTTCTGAGCTTCAGCGGCCAGTGCGGCCAGACAAGAGATTTGTCTTCCTGTTCGGGCGGCTTGGACAGAATTTCCAGCTGAGTGACCGAAAGCGCACCCTGGCGGAACGACGTGCCGATACAGTCGGAGCCTGTATCGCCGCCGCCGATCACGATCACATGTTTGCCTTCCGCCGTGATTTCCTCGACATCGCCAAGTGGCTCGTCGGACACGCGGCGGTTTTGCTGCGGCAAGAAATTCATGGCGAATTGCACGCCTTCAAGTTCACGGCCTTCGACCGGTAAATCGCGAGGGTGTTCCGAACCGCCCGCAAGCAGCACTGCATCATTTTCTTTTTCAAGTTTGCTCACATCCACATCGACGCCGATATGGACGCCCGTATGGAAGGTTACGCCTTCGGCCTCCATTTGTTCGACGCGGACATCGATGATGCTCTTTTCCATCTTGAAGTCAGGAATGCCGTAGCGGAGGAGGCCTCCGGCCTTTACATGCTTTTCGTAGACATGCACCTCGTGTCCGGCGCGAGCGAGTTGTTGCGCCGCCGCCATCCCGGCCGGTCCGGACCCGATAATGCCCACACGCTTGCCGGACTTCTTTTCCGGTGGCCGGGGCATGATCCAGCCATTCTCGAATGCCTTGTCGGCAATGGCGCATTCGATGGTTTTGATGGTGACTGGCGCATTCTCGATGTTGAGGGTGCAGGACTCTTCGCATGGCGCTGGACAAATCCGGCCCGTTACCTCAGGGAAGTTATTGGTTGAATGAAGGTTTCGAGACGCTTCCTCCCAATCCTCGCGATAAACAAGGTCGTTCCAGTCGGGGATCTGGTTGTTGACCGGGCAGCCGGTATGGCAATAGGGAATGCCGCAATCCATGCAACGGGCGGCTTGGCGCTTGACGCTCGGCTCGTCCAGCGGAATGACGAATTCCTCATAGTGACGCACGCGTTCGCCGGCGGGACGATAGGTCCTATCCTGCCGGTCGATTTCAAGGAACCCTGTTACTTTGCCCATTACGAGACCCTACTTCCCTCCGGGCAGACCGATTTCGAGTACATCGAGACCAGTTGTGTCGGCCTTGCGGTGCTTGGCCATTTCCGCCAGCGCACGGCGGTACTCGACCGGCATGATCTTTACGAATCTGTCACGCATGGTCTCCCAATCGTCCAGAATTCCCTGAGCGCGGCTTGAACCCGTGTAGTGGAGATGGTTCTCAATCAGCTTCCGCAGTCGTTCGTCATCATTGCGCGTCATGTCACCCATCACGTCAACAAGACCGTGAGATTCCAGATCGGCACCTTTGCGGACAAGGCGTTCCATCCGTTCGCTTTCCTCGAGGATAGGTTCAAGATCGACCATCGCCATGTTGCAACGCCGTTTGAATTTGCCATCCGTGTCCAACACGTAGGCGATGCCGCCTGACATGCCTGCTGCAAAATTGCGCCCCGTCGGACCGATGACCACGACGACACCGCCAGTCATATATTCGCAGCCGTGATCGCCCGTTCCTTCGACAACAGTGATGGCGCCGGAATTGCGGACTGCAAAGCGTTCACCCGCGATGCCGCGGAAATAGCATTCGCCGGCAATCGCGCCATAGAGCACCGTATTGCCGACAATGATGCTTTCTTCTGGAACAATGCCGCTGTTTTCCGCAGGCCGCACGACGATGCGTCCGCCGGACAAGCCCTTGCCCACATAGTCGTTGGCTTCGCCCTCGAGGTCGAGCGTAATGCCCTTGGCGAGCCATGCGCCGAAGCTTTGTCCCGCCGTACCCTTGAGGCTCACATGGATTGTGTCGTCAGGCAGGCCCTTGTGGCCGTATCGCTTTGCCACTTCTCCCGAAAGCATGGCGCCGGTAGTGCGGTCGGTATTGTGGATTTCGTCCTCGATGCTTACAGGCTTGCCGTCTTCGAGTGCCGGTTTGGCCTGCTCGATTAGCCTGCGATCCAGAATTTCGTGGATATGGTGGGTTTGGCGCTCGCAATTGTAGAGCGCAACTTCATCGGGAACGGCCGGTTTGTGGAACAATCTCGTGAAGTCGAGCCCTTTCGCCTTCCAGTGTTCAATAGCCGCCTGCTTGTCGAGACACTCGGTCTGGCCAATGAGTTCGTCGAACGTCCTGAAACCCATCTCCGCCATAAGCTCGCGGACTTCTTCGGCAACAAAGAAGAAGTAGTTGATGACGTGTTCGGGCATGCCGGTGAAACGTTTGCGCAGCACGGGGTCCTGTGTGGCGATGCCGACGGGGCAAGTGTTGAGATGACACTTGCGCATCATCAGGCACCCGGCAGCGATCAGCGGGGCGGTGGAGAAGCCAAACTCGTCTGCTCCCAAAAGTCCGCCCACGACCACGTCACGACCGGTGCGGATGCCGCCATCCACCTGCACGGCGATGCGTCCGCGCAGCCGGTTTTCGACCAGCGTTTGCTGGGTTTCGGCGAGACCGATTTCCCATGGAGAGCCTGCGTGTTTGATCGAGGTGAGGGGACTGGCGCCGGTGCCGCCCTCGAAACCGGAAATTGTGACATGGTCGGCGCGCGCCTTGGATACACCGGCTGCCACCGTGCCGACGCCCACTTCCGCGACCAGTTTCACCGAAACATCTCCGTCAGGATTGACGTTCTTAAGGTCGTAGATGAGCTGCGCGAGATCCTCGATGGAATAGATGTCATGGTGTGGCGGCGGTGAAATGAGGCCGACTCCAGGTGTCGAATGGCGCACCTTGGCAATAACTGCGTCGACCTTGTAGCCGGGAAGCTGGCCGCCCTCACCAGGCTTGGCCCCTTGCGCCATCTTGATCTGCATCATGTCGGAATTGACGAGATACTCTGTCGTCACGCCGAACCGGCCGGATGCCACCTGCTTGATAGCCGAGCGCATGGAGTCGCCGTTTTTCATCGGCCGGAACCGGTCCGACTCTTCGCCGCCTTCACCGGTGTTCGATTTTCCGCCCATGCGGTTCATGGCAATGGCAAGCGTCGTATGCGCTTCGCGGCTGATGGATCCAAACGACATTGCGCCGGTAGCGAAGCGTTTGACGATCTCCTCCGCTGGTTCAACGTCCTCAAGGGGGAGGGACTTGCGTCCCATTTCCTCTGCATCCTTGAGCCGGAACAGCCCGCGCATGGTCAGATATTGCCGGTCTTGTTCATTAATGCGTTTTGCGAAATCGCGGTATTTTCCGGGCAAATTGCCGCGAACGGCATGCTGCAGGTCGGCCACCACATCGGATGTCCATGAATGCGCCTCGCCGCGTACCCGTACCGCATACTCGCCACCCACATCCAGTGCGTTCCGGTAGATGGGGGCGCTGGAGAAGGCGAGGCGATGGCGTTCAACTGTTTCGCGGGCGATTTCGGCAAGCCCAATCCCTTCCACCTGGGAGTGGGTACCAGTGAAATATTTGGCGATGAAGTTGCTGTGCAGGCCGACCGCATCGAAAATCTGGGCGCCGCAATAGGATTGGTAGGTCGAGATGCCCATCTTGGACATGACCTTGAAGATCCCTTTGTCGATTGCTTTGATGTAGTTGGTGATGATCTCGTCGTGGGTGAGATCTTTTTCGAGCTCATCGCTCATATCCTGAAGCGTATCGAAGGCGAGATAGGGGTTGATGGCTTCGGCACCGTACCCGGCGAGTGTGCAGAACTGATGTACCTCATGAGCCTCGCCTGTCTCAACGACCAACCCGACCGAGGTGCGCAGGCCCTTGCGGATCAAATGGTGGTGTGCCGCGGACGTGGCGAGCAGGGAGGGTATCGGGATCGCGTCCGCGCTGACGCCGCGATCAGATAGGATGATGATGTTGTAGCCGTCACGCACCGCCGCTTCCGCGTCGCCGCTCAGTTTGGAAAGGGCAGGCTCCATTCCCTCCGCGCCGGTCTCGGCAGGGTAGACGATCTCAAGTGTGATTGTCCGGAAGTCGTTGTCGGGAATCTCACCGATCTGGCGGATTTTCTCCAGTCGCCCATTGTCCAGAATGGGTTGCGAGACTTCAAGGCGCTTGAGTTTTGAGGTTCCCTCAAGATCGAGCAGGTTGGGACGGGGCCCGATAAAGCTCACCAGAGACATGACCAGTTCCTCGCGGATCGGATCGATCGGCGGGTTCGTCACCTGCGCAAAATTCTGCTTGAAATAGGTGTGCAGCAGCTTCGGACGGTTCGATAGGGCGGAAATAGGCGTATCCGTTCCCATGGAACCGAGCGCTTCCTGGCCGATATGCGCCATCGGCGCCATCAGGAATTTCAGGCTTTCCTGGGTGTAGCCGAAGGCCTGCTGTCGGTCGAGAAGGCTGACATTGGAGCGCGGTGCGGCTTCCTCCGCATCGGGCAGCTCGCGAACCAGGATCTGGCCCTGGTTGAGCCAGGCCTGATAGGGGTGCGAGTCTGCGAGTTCGGCCTTGATCTCCTCATCGGAAATAATGCGTCCTTCCTGAAGGTCGATCAGGAGCATCTTGCCAGGCTGCAGGCGCCACTTGCGGATGATCTTTTCTTCCGGAACGGTCAGAACACCGGCTTCCGACGCCATGACGACAATATCGTCGCTGGTGACCAGATAACGCGCAGGGCGCAAGCCGTTGCGGTCGAGCGTTGCACCGATTTGCAGGCCGTCGGTGAAGGCAACACCCGCCGGGCCATCCCACGGCTCCATAAGGGCCGCGTGATACTCGTAAAATGCGCGACGCTTCTCATCCATCAGCGGGTTTCCGGCCCAGGCTTCGGGAATAAGCATCATTGCCGCGTGTGCGAGCGAATAACCACCCTGCACCAGGAACTCGAGCGCATTGTCGAAGCACGCCGTGTCGGACTGGCCTTCGTAGGAAATGGGCCAAAGCTTGGAAATGTTGTCATCGAATAGTGGAGAGGAGACGCTTGCCTGACGGGCTGCCATCCAGTTGACATTGCCCCTGAGCGTATTGATCTCGCCATTATGAGCGATCATGCGAAACGGGTGCGCCAGCTTCCAGGAGGGGAAGGTATTGGTAGAGAAGCGCTGATGGACGAGGGCAACAGCTGAGATGAATCGTTCGTCGGATAAATCGTCATAGTAGGGACCGAGCTGATCGGCGAGGAACATGCCCTTATAGACGATGGTGCGGCATGACATGGACACGATATAGAACCCATTATCGCGGCCCTCGGTTTCAGCGAAAATTGCGTTGGAAATCACCTTGCGCAGCGTGTAGAGGTGCCGCTCAAAGATGGCATCGTCATTACTGTCCTTGCGCCGGGCGATAAAAACCTGATCGTGTCTGGGTTCGGTATGGATCACCGTCTGCGAGAGGCACGTGTTGTCCACAGGCACTTCGCGCCAGCCAAGAACCGTGTGGCCTTCATCTTCTGCTGCGCGCTCCACGATCTCACGGCAATGAGCGTGCATGTCTTCGTCTTGCGGCATGAATATGTGGGCAACGCCATAGTGGCCAGAGTCGGGAAGTTCGAAGCCGAGGCCGGTGCATTCAGCAGCGAACAATTCATGCGGAATCTGTACCAGCATCCCGGCACCGTCACCGGCGCGTGGGTCTGCACCAACCGCCCCCCGGTGCTCGAGGTTCTCCAGAATTTCGACGCCTTTTTCCACGATGCCGTGGGACTTTTTGTTTTTCAGATGCGCGATAAAGCCGACTCCGCAAGCGTCATGGTCCAAGGCCGGGTCGTAAAGACCTTGCCGCGCCTGCGCCGGAACTGACTTATTTTCCCTCGGCATCCCAATTGGCTCCCACACCAAAATTCATTCTGCCCCGCGGCGCAGCCTGCTCGCGTCTCCAGGGCCATTGGCTGGAGAGCGAAGCAATGCAATCGCATTTGGGGCCGTATATACCGGCTATCTCAAGCCAGCGGCTGACGTGCGTACCGGACCAAACGGGCCTGACGGGCAGCACATCACCCCCAAGCCGGAACAACGCAGGTCAGGGCATACCACCCATTTTGCGCGGAATTGTACCGCTTTTCGACCGGGTTCCGGGTGCAAAGGGACAGTAACACTGTCCTATCGTGGGCACAAATTGCCAGATTTGACGCCAAACCACAAGCGGCATGCTGAAGATTGCGATGTTCCTGTGCGGCTCCAACATATTATAGTCCGACACTCACGGAAACGTGAATGGTCGCGGGAAACTGATCGCAAACGCCCATCGTTTTGCCCATATAAGCTCAGTACACTGTGAGAATTGATGCACCTAGCAATCAGGAGTTGAACACATGCAAAGCAAGACGAGGAAAATCTCCAGCCTGGCCATCGCCGGCGCATTCGCAGCTTCAGTGGCCGCGGTTGGCGCGACGCCAGTGGTCGCAGCCGATGACATGGTGAAGTGTTATGGCATCGCCAAGAAGGGCGAGAATGACTGCAAGGCTGGCCCGGGAACATCCTGCTCAGGAACGTCGTCCGTCGACTATCAGGGCAATGCCTGGAAACTCGTTAAGAAAGGCACCTGCGGTCAAGTATCGACACCTGCCGGCAAGGGTAGCCTGACGTGTCTCACCACGCGGCCGTCCGGCCAGAATTATCAGTGCGGCTAGGTTTGGATCCGGTGAACCGGATTCAACCGCACACAGGATCAAGCCCGATCCCGGCGCGCGCCGGGGTCGGGTTTAAGCCCGAGCATTTTGGTGAGATACTCGAGGGCCGGCCTGATGTCGGCTGGTTCGAGGTTCATGCTGAAAACTACATGGGCGACGGCGGTGCCCCGCACCACTATCTTTCCGCCATCCGCGAACATTATCCGCTTTCGGTCCATGGGGTTGGTCTGTCGATCGGCGCCGACGCAGAGCTGGACAAAGAGCATCTTGTTGCACTTAAGCGGGTGTGTGATCGCTATGAGCCGGGACTGGTTTCGGAGCACCTGGCATGGTCAACCCATGACGGCGTCTATCTGAACGATCTTCTGCCCGTCCCTTATAGTTCCGAAACACTTGCACGGGTTTGCGAACACATAGAGCAGGTCCAGGACGTTCTCGGACGGCGGATGCTTCTGGAGAATCCGTCTACATACATCAAGTTTGAATCCAGCGAGATGAGTGAGCTCGAATTTCTCCGCGCAATCGTTTCCCGAACCGGCTGCGGTCTTCTTCTGGACGTGAACAATGTGCATGTGTCGGCAACGAACCATGCCTATGACGCCACGGCTTATCTCGACGCTTTTCCGTATGAACATGTGGGCGAAATTCATCTTGGCGGACATGCTGAAGATGAGGGCGATGACGGCGAGCCTCTGCTGATCGATGATCATGCAAGTGCCGTCGCCGATATTGTATGGGGCTTGTACGATCGCACCATTGCCCGGTGTGGGCCGGTTCCAACTCTCATCGAGTGGGACAATGACGTGCCTGCCTGGGACAAGTTGAAGGATGAGGCCGCGCGCGCCAACGCCATTCTCTCGAAAACCTCCGTTCGTCATGTCGCAGCTGAGTGAAATCCAGACGGGTTTTGCCCGCGCTGTGCTCAACGCAAAGGATCCCGTACCTGAGGGGGTCGAGAGCCATCTGCGTACGAAACCGCTCAAACGTTTCGGGGTTTACCGGAACAATGTCTATGTCAGCCTGGTCAGCGTGCTCGAAG
This sequence comes from Hyphomicrobiaceae bacterium UBA2767, assembly GCA_002352635.1. Taxonomy (GTDB): domain Bacteria; phylum Pseudomonadota; class Alphaproteobacteria; order Rhizobiales; family Methyloligellaceae; genus UBA2767. The sequence continues at coordinate 17,467 of DEIT01000187.1, forward strand.
GCCGGTTTCCAGTCGTCGCCCGTCTTTTGGGCGAGGATTTTTTCAAGGCTACGGCGCGCGTCTTCGTTGAACAGAATCCGCCAAATTCACCGGTGCTGATGCGATATGGCGGCCAGTTTCCAGAATTTCTCGAAATCTTCGAACCGGTTGCGGACCTGCCGTGGCTTGGTGATGTGGCCCGTCTCGAATGGGCGTGGAATCTCGCCTATCATGCCGCCGATAGAGAACCGGTTGGGTCGGAGGCTCTTGCGGCCATCGACCCTTCGACGGCAGCTTCCCTGCATGCGGAATTTCACCCTGCGGTTCAACTGATCCGTTCGGTCTATCCAGTGGTGACCATCTGGAGTGAAAACAGCAAGGATGGTGAACCCGATCACATTGACGCCGGCGCTGGCGGTGAGGATGGTCTTATCGTCAGGCCGGGAATCGCGGTAGAGGTGCGCCATCTGCCATTGGGTGGCGCCGCTTTTATAGCCGCGCTGACCAAGGGCAAGACGCTCGGTGAGGCGGCAGAGGCAGCTTTTGAAGAGGACACCGCCTTTGACTTGCAGGCCAACATTGCAGGACTGATCGCCAGCGGTGCGATCGCCGAGCTTAGAGCAGGCTGAACAGAAACGGGAATTGAGGGGGCATCAAGATGAGCAATCAATCTGGATTGGCAGGGCTGATAAACGGGATCATTGGTCTTTTTGAGAGGATCCCGCACGATTTGATTGCGGTGCTTTCCCGCTTCGTCGTCGGGTTGATTTTTTGGCAGTCGGGACTGACAAAGATCGATGGCTTTTCAATCAAGGCATCGACGTTTTTCCTGTTCGCAAATGATTTCAAGCTGCCGTTTGTTCCGCCTGAGGTTGCGGCCTATATGGCCACCGCAGCCGAGCTGACATGCCCCATCCTGCTTTGGATTGGTCTGGGTACGCGCTTTGCTGCCACCGCGCTCCTGGTCATGACACTGGTGATTGAGATTTTTGTCTTTCCAGGGTCTTACTTGACCCATGGCTTGTGGGCGATTGGGCTGTTGTATCTGATGAAATACGGCCCCGGTGTGCTATCAGCGGATCATTTCATCAAACAGTCCAGAGGCGGCTGAAAGCAGACAACGGCCCTCGCGAATTGAGTTTCCACATTGTGTCGAAACAGTTGCGACCATATGGGACATGGGCGTCGCCCATTTCCGCTGAAGCCGTTGCAGGGAAGTCGCTGCGCTTTGGACCCATCCAGGCGGATGCCGGCACGATCTACTGGTCGGAGAGTCGCCCGGACGAAGGCGGACGTGGCGTCATCCTGCACGCGCGCCCTGATGGACCTGTCGAAGACATTCTCAATGTTCCGTATTCAGCGCGCTCTACAGTTCACGAATATGGCGGCGGGGAGTTTCTCGCGCACGATGCCCGAGTCATTTATGTCGAGGCGGACAGCCAGGACGTATTTGAACTCCAGAGAGATGGAGCGCCAAGGCGGTTGAGCGATGAGCCGGATATCCGGTTTGCCGACATGACTATGGATGAGCTTAGGGGACGGCTTATCGTGGTCGGCGAACGCCATGGGGCCGATGCAAGCGATCCTGAGAACTTTCTCGCAACGATCCCGACCGGTCGAACGGGTGAGCCGAGCCGCATCGACCAACTCGCCTCGGGGCGGGATTTTTATGCCTCACCGAGGATGAACCCGGACGGGAGCCAGCTGGCCTGGCTTGCCTGGGACTTACCGCATATGCCCTGGGAAAGTGCCGCACTGTATGTCGCGGAGATCAGGGACGACGGCATGCTCTGTGCAGCGCAATACATCGCAGGTGGGAATGGCAGCGCCGCGTTCCAGCCGCAATGGGGCGAGGACGGACGCCTTTATTTCATCTGGGATGAAAGCGGATGGGGAAGGCTGTGCGTATGGGATGGCCAGGGTGTTGCGGAAATCGTCGCTAGAGACGCTGAGCTTCTACGTCCGCAGTGGGTGTTCAGGATGCAGTCCTATGTCCTGTTGCATGGCGCTCAGGCGGCGGCAGCGTTCATTGAGGACGGCGAAACGAAACTTGCCCTCATAGATCTCAACACCGGCGAGTTGAAGTCAATACCGTGTGATCTGCGTTCTATAGATGCGCTGGCACCGTTTGGTGAAGGTCTCGCTGTAATTGGCGCCAGCGATAACGCACCACCGGCTGTTGTTTCCGTACAGCTTGACGGTGGAACCGACACGTTGCGGGCGTCTGGCGATACGGGCCTTTTAGCGGGCGATATCTCAACCGGTGAAATGTTGAAATTCGATGGGAAGGACGGTCCGCTCTATGCGCTCTTCTATTCGGCCACCAATTCCAAATACGAGGCTGCTGCCGATGAATTGCCCCCCACCATTATCCTTGTCCATGGCGGTCCAACGGGAATGGCGGACCGCGGGTTGAAACTCAAGACGCAATACTGGACGAGCCGGGGCTTCGCCGTATGCGATCTCGACTATTCGGGAAGCGCCGGTTACGGGCGTGCCTACCGTGAACGACTCAACGGCGAATGGGGCGTTCGAGACGTGGAGGATGTGGCAGCATTGATTGCACACCTCGGCGCAACCGGTCGCGCCGACCCTGACCGCATGCTCATATCCGGCGGGAGCGCAGGTGGGTATACGGTGCTCATGGCTTTGGCCAAACTGGATGTGTTTGCTGCAGGTGCATGTGCCTATGGCGTCTCTGACCTTGCGCAGCTCCAGCGCATCACCCACAAGTTTGAAAGTGGTTACCTCTACGGGCTTACCGGCTCAACACCGGAGACCTGCGACGCTGTCTTCGCAGAACGTTCACCGGTCAATCATGCAGGCGATATTCGTTCACCCGTCATCTTCTTCCAGGGGTTGGAGGACAAAGTAGTGCCGCCGGAGCAGTCGCGCACCATGGTGGAGACGCTGCGCGCCCGCGGCGTGTCCGTTGCCTATACGGAATTTGAGGGAGAGGGGCATGGGTTTCGCCGGGCGGAAACCATTGTTGAGGTGCTGCAGAGCGAATATGCGTTCTACGCACAGATTCTCGGGCTCGAACCGGCGGATGCACTTCCGCATCTGGAAATAGAAAATCTGACCGGATGACGCGTTATGAAAAAGCGGACGCTCTCGATCAGGAGAACGCCCGCTCGGTCAGGATGTGAGAGAGGTTACGAAGTTTAGCCTTCGGTCTGGCTTTCAATGACCTTTGTCGTGCCGCCGCCGCTAATCTCGATAGAGCGGGGCTTCATGGCTTCGGGCACTTCGCGAACGAGGTCGATGTGGAGCAACCCGTTCTCAAGGTTTGCGCCATTTACCTCGACATGGTCGGCGAGCTGGAAACGGCGCTCAAAAGTGCGCGTTGCGATGCCGCGATGCAGATAATCGCTCTCATCGGTTTGCTCACCACGCTCACCGCGTACGGTCATGGCATTTTCCTTGACCTCTATGTTGAGGTCATCTTCAGCGAAACCGGCAACCGCCATGGAAATGCGGTACTCGTTGTCGCCACGACGCTCAATGTTGTAGGGCGGGTAGCTTGGCGCGTCGCCATCGACAGAACCGAGCGAGTCGATCATCGAAGCCAGGCGGTCAAAGCCAACGGTTGAACGGTAGAGGGGTGTCAGATCAAAATGTCTCATCACACATTCTCCTTGTGAAGCAACATGCGTTCAGGACTTGCCTTGATGGCCAAGTCCATTCCAGTAACCGCGCACCCTTGTTCGGCATGCGCGTACTTGAAATATAGGATGTGATTGAGCCATTTCAAGAGTGGCTAACTGTTTGAATTACATAAATTTAATACGGACTTCTTGTGACGCGGCAGAGGCTTGATATAACAGGCAATATTCTGCTTGGTTCCGGCCGGCAATCGCACCCATTCTCGAAAGATGCTGCTGCCTCATGACACTCGTTGGCATCCCGCGCAATCCCGTACCAGCAGGGGCCATGGCCGGTACGCTGACCGCCTATGACGGGACCGAGCTGCGCTACGCGCTGTGGAAGCCGCCATCGCAAGGGCGAAAGGGGACGGTTTGCCTATTTGGAGGGCGAGCTGAATATATCGAGAAATATTTCGAGACTATCTCCGATCTCCGTCAACGCGGATTTGCCGTCGCCACATTCGACTGGCGTGGTCAGGGCGGCTCGGCGCGGGCGCTACGCAACCCCCTGAAAGGCCATGTAGAAGATTTTGCGGAATACGAGGCGGATCTTTCCCAGTTCATGAGCGAAATCGTTTTGCCCGATTGTCCGCCGCCCTACTTCGCGCTCGCACATTCGATTGGTGGTAATATTCTGATCCGTGTGGCCTGCATGCGGGACTGCTGGTTCGACCGGATGGTTTTCGCCGCACCTATGTACGGCCTGGCCGGCCCCGCATCCTCGC
>DEIT01000187.1:21941-36135 GCA_002352635.1 Hyphomicrobiaceae bacterium UBA2767
TTGTTGGCTTTGGCTTCCCCCCGCGTGTGCACGTGCCGATCCTGATGATCGCAGCGGGCAACGACAAGATAATCTCCAACAGGGCAATCGATGAGTTGGCTATGCAGCTCAAAGCTGGTGAGCGGATTGTCATCGATGGTGCCCGCCACGAGTTGCTGCAGGAGCAGGAGCGATTCCGAGAGCAGACATGGGCTGCCTTCGACGCATTCATTCCAGGCTAGGTTGGCGGAGTTCAGCCTGCGAGGATTTTCAGAACTTCATCATGCAGCGCCGGGTCGCCACTGGCGACCGCATGACCGCCGGCTGCCGCTTCACTGCCGTCCCACCCGGTGACACGTCCGCCCGCATGCTCGATGATCGGGATAAGCGGCGCAATGTCATGGGCAGAGAGCCCGGACTCGACAATGAGATCGATATGGCCGGCTGCCAGCAGGCAATAGGCATAGCAGTCCCCGCCGAACCAGCGCATACGCACTTTCTCGCTCAGGACATCAAAACGCTCTTTGTCCTGTTGCGTCGCAAACAGGTCCGGGCTGGTGCTTGAGAGAATGGCGTCTCCGAGTTTGGGACAAGGCCGCGTGGTGATGGCACTTTCGCCGTCAGGACCTCGATGGAAGGTGGCATCCGCGTTGTTCCAGAACCGTTCGCCGGTAAATGGCTGGTTCATCAGCCCCAAGACAGGAGTGCCGTTGCGCGTGAGGGCGATCAGCGTTCCCCAGAGCGGCAGCCCCATGATGAAAGGACGGGTTCCATCGATGGGGTCAACAATCCAGCAAAATTCTGTGTCGGTGACATCCCCTCCGAACTCCTCTCCACGTACCGCGTGCTCCGGCCAGGTCTCCGCAACCTCCGCGCGAATCACTTCTTCCGCCTGGCGGTCAGCCGCTGTTACGGGGTCATATGCTCCGTCGACAGACTTGTCCTCAACCAGACGTAACTTGCGGAAATGTTTCATAACTGCTGCGGAAGACAAGTCCGCCAGCCGGTGTGCAAAGGCCAAATAGGCGTCAAATTCATCCTGTTTGAGCACCTTCATGGTCGCCGCCGCCCGCTGGTTTTTTCTATATATATCAATAATATATCAGCCTTGGATCGGGGTGCTGTTTGGGGGCGGGTTCGCCCGGTGAGAGGGTCAGTTTGCAACAGGTGTGGCAATTGCGCACCATTTCTTGGCTTTATTTATTAACAAGGATTAAGAATCTTGAAATTTGTGCGCCGCAATGACATATTATTGCAATGCGGTAAGGCATAACGTTATGCCGTACCGTTGCCCTTTTTGGGCGTTTCCTCCCTTAGACTTGGGCCGCCCGGCTTGCTCTGGCGGCCCTTTTTTCTTGTCTCAAATCCTGTGCGGTGCGATCGGCGCTGGACGGGTTATTCGGCGGCGGCGCGTGGCACGTCAAACAGGGACGGCGTCATGGCGATCATCGCTTCGGCCAGCCGTTCGATATCGCGTTGCATGTTCTTGAAATTTGCGCTGCGCTTGTAGGTCGACTCGTCCATATACAGCGCCCGGTTCACTTCAATCTGGAGTGCGTGGTGACGCTTGGAGGGTCGGCCGTAATTCTCGGTGATGAAACCGCCCGCATACGGCTTGTTGAACGCAACGACATAACCCATCGCCTTGAGATGTTCAGCGACCAGGCGGGTAAACTCCGGGCTGCATGATGTCGAAAACCGGTCGCCAAGGACGAAGTCCGGGCGGGCACCGTCATTCTCGTAAAGCGGGTTTGATGGCATGGAATGACAGTCAATCAGAACAGCGATGCCGAATCTGCGCGCACAGGCATCCATCAGCCCGTTCAGTGCGGCATGGTAAGGCTTGTAGAGTTCGCTGATACGCGTCAGCGCGTCGCCAAGACGCAGCGGTTCGCGATATATCTCCTCTGAGTCCGTAACCACACGCGCAATTGTCCCCAGCCCACCGACGACGCGGACCGATTGGGTATTGGCGTAGCGCGGCAGAGATTCCGAAATCAGCGCCGGGTCCAGCTCATAGGGCTCCCGGTTTACATCAAGATAGGCACGCGGAAAATGCGCATGCATCAGTGGCGCACCATGAGTGACGACGGGAGCGAACAACTGTTCCACGAACGTGTCTTCTGAACGGCGCAGGTCCGGAAGATCCAGTCTCGATGCGTTGAGAAATTCCTCAAGATAGACGCGTCCGCTATGCGGAGAGTTGAAGACCAGAGGCGCGGTTTGCGCGAATGGTTCCACGATTTCAAAGGGTGGATCAAACTTATCGCTGATTACAGCTGTATCACGCTTACTCATGGCGAACCGTATTCCTGCCTTGCTAATCAGCTGTCTGATCACTCGCGCCCCCGCCGAATCTCGGATGGACTGTGCCAAGGCTCGTCCGTCGAGTCCAGTATTCGCTTGGCAAATTTCGCAACAGTAGGCCGCGCAATATCTGGGGCGGGCGGTCCCCAACAGCGTTGCCGATTGACTGAAGCATCGTTCGCTCCGAACATGCCGGGATGCGGAAACAGGACAGGGGTAAGCCATGAAACGACAACTCGTCCTCAATGGAAATCCAATGGAAGACATTGTTGGATTCGCGCGCGCGGTCCGCGTCGGTCCATACATTTCGGTCGGCGGAACTGCCCCTGTGGGTCCAGACGGAAAAACCATCGGTGTCGGTGACGCAGCCAGGCAGGCTGAACGGTGTTTCGAAATCGCCGGTGATGCTCTCAAACGTGCCGGTTCCGGTTGGCATGATGTTGTGCGAACGCGCCTTATGCTGACCAGAATTGATGATTGGAAGGCGGTTGTTGACGTGCGCAAGAAGTTTTGCCGTGAAGCCAAACCGGTGGACACTATTATGCAGGTTGCAGGTTTTGTGAATCCTGAGTGGCTTGTCGAGATTGAGGTAGATGCTGTTGTGGCGGACACGGAATGACTTGTGTTGCGCGGCGGTAGCTTCTTTTCAAAACGATCTCAGATTCACGATGTTTACGAATTGCCCACGAAATTGCCGTGTAATGATCGCGAAACGGCTATAAGGGCGGTGATATGACAGCCAACGAACTCCAAAACGGTCAGGTGCGTCGCATTCTTCTCGCGGAAGATGATGAAGATATGCGCAAGTTTCTCGTCAAGGCGCTGCAGAACGCAGGCTACGACGTAACGTCTTTCGGCAATGGGGCGGAAGCCTATGAACGACTGAAGGAGGAGCCTTTTACGCTGCTCCTGACAGATATCGTCATGCCGGAAATGGATGGTATCGAGCTGGCGCGCCGCGCAGCCGACCTGGACCCTGACCTGAAGATTATGTTCATCACCGGATTTGCCGCGGTCGCGCTCAATCCGGACAGTCAGGCGCCGAAAGATGCCACCGTTCTTTCAAAACCTTTCCATTTGCGTGATTTGGTAAGCGAAATAGAACGCATGCTCGCCGCCTGACGGGCATAAGTACTGCCGACCGTGTTGGGTCGCTTGCCTCGCCCGGTCAATACCGATATATGACGGAGAACCAGCCTGCCCTTGCGATTTTTTGCGCGACGGGCGGTTTTGCGGCGGGCGATTAGCTCAGTTGGGAGAGCGCTTCGGTGACATCGAAGAGGTCGCAAGTTCAAGCCTTGCATCGCCCACCATTTCCCTTCCTCAGGATGCCGTTTTCCGTTTCCTAGGCGCGGTGGGGCGCCGTTTCGGCTGTGGCGATGGTGCTGGCTTTTCGTCGGCGAACATCTTGTCCGTGACCGTTAGAAGAGCGGGTAGAAATATCAAGGCGCCGAGAAATGCGGTTATCAGCACAACCGATGAAATCTCTCCGTATAGTTGGACCATTGGCAATTCGCTGATGGCTGTAATCCCCACACCGCCGATCAGGATGATGGTGGCAACCATCAGCACCGGTCCAACCGCCCGTAGCGTATCGGTAACGGCCTCGTCGATATCACTGGTCCTCTCCCGTTCAAGCCTGTAGCGGTTAAGCACGTGGATCGTGCTGTCTACTGCAATTCCGAAGGCAACTGTGAATGCCACGACACTGGTAAACTGCAGCCCGTGGCTGTTGAGGAACAAAAACGTGCCACCAGCGGCGATAGGGAGCAGGTTGGGGGCAATTGATACAATCCCGTAACGGAAAGAGCGCAAGGCGAAACCAATCAAGACGATTATCACGCCGATTGCCATAGCGAGGCTCTGGTTCAGCTTCCCAATCATTTCAGTGCTGGAGTGAGCCGATAGCGGGGTCAGTCCTGTAACATCGAATGTCACGCTGGGGTTGCTGGCCCGCAGTTTGTCCAGCTGGACTTCGAGCGTATTCAGAATTGGAATGAGCCGGGAAGAGTCCATCGCTGGAAATTGCGCTGTAAGGAGCGCAGAATTAAACTTCTTTGAAGTCATTCGACGGCTCAATGGTGAATTCGCCTTCTCGAGGAAATTGAATACGTTGCCACGCGAACCGTTTCCTCCCGACATCCACTGCTCGACGTCGTGCAGCGAACTGACCGACTTGAATGCCGGTTCGCCTTTGAGTGCTTTGTGAGCGTCGCGAATGACGGCGAGGGTTTCAGGGGACTGTAACTTGTGCCCACTCGGCCAACGGATTAGCAGGTACAAAGTGTTCGAACCGCCGAGATGTGCATCAATCTCCTGAATGGCGGCGAATGCCGCGTTCCCCTCAGGCAGATTCTCCTGATAGGAGTAACGCGGCGTGTTCTGAGCATACAGAAGCCCGGCGACGATTGTGACCACGACACCGATACCGGTAATAAGGTAGGGCGCGGAGGTGATCATGCGGGCTACCGCTTCACTCGCCGACAAGGTTTTGCGCCCGAACCAGTATTCGCCCTGGCCGGTCGGTCGCTTGCGAGGCGTGCGCGCCAGAAACAGTGCCGACATGGCAGGTACCAGCGCGATTGTTGCGCAATAGGCGATGGTGGTTCCTAGTGCCGCCGTAAGGCCGAAGCGGGAGATGAAGTCGTGCGGGACGAGCGTCAGCGAAAGAAGGGCGAGGGTGGTTGTTACTGATGTAAGGACGCATGCGGGTCCGACTTCCAGTACGGCCGTATCGATGGCTTTGCTGAGTTCCTGACCAGCGGCGATGTTCCGGCGTATGCCAAACAGCAAGTGCAGGGCGTCGGAGAACACGAGGACGATAACCAGCACCGGTATGATGTTGGTGAGAACGTTGACCTCCTGCCCGACCACGGCCATTCCGCCGGCAAGCCAGATGACGGCAACGGCAGCCGGGGCACCGGCCATGGCCACATAGGCCCAGCGCCGGAAGAAAAACCAGCACAAGCTGAGGCAGAGAACCAGCCCGGCAATCGCAAACCGGCCCTGGTCGCGGATCAGTGCGCCGATTATCTCAACCCGCATTGCAGCAAGACCGGTTGTGCTGATGTGCAGGCCCGACCCTTCGAGGGCGGTCTCGGCGGTCTGGTTGACCTCATTCAGTATTCCCCGGATTTCGTCGACGCCCCGGTGTTTTGGCTTAAGGGCCACGACAACAAGCGCCTTTTTCGCGTCTTGCGAAATCAGCTTGTTCGCAACAAGCGGATGCGCCTGTACTGTCTCACGCAGCGTGGCCAGATCAGTTTCTGCATTTATTTCTGCCGGAAAGAGGGACTCCGCATTTCCCTTTTCATCCGGGGGATGTCGTGCGGAGAAAATTGACAGGACGAAATCGACATCGGGCACGAGACCCAGGTCGAGATGTAAAAACCGAAGTGCATTCAGCGCTTTCGGTTCGAAGATATTCTCACCGTCGACCACCAGCAGTATGTCGCGCCCTGAAGCTGGGTACTGCGTGCCGACTTCCTCAAGGACCGCAAACCCTTCCGACTGCGACCTGAAAATCTCACGAATATCGCTGGAGAATTCCAGGCGAGATGCAAAAAACAGGAAGATCGGCAATGTCAGTGCAAAAAATAGCAGCGTCGCCCGGGGATGACGGGCAGTCAGCAAGCCCAGTTTCTCTAGGCCAAAGCCAGCTGTCATGTTTGGAATATCCTCGCGTCAATCGGGATGCTTAAAGGAAATGCGTCCGTACGCTTAATCCGGTCTCACTTTGTATGATGACGATGCGGCGCGTACTGCGATCCGCCAAAACCGTCCAGGTCACCATATCCGGGCTGCGCTTCTCTAGCAGGACCATAGGCTCGCGCCAAGTTTAAACACCAGCGTCACCCAAAGCCGTTCTGTCTTAATAATCATCACAAATTAGTCGAAATGTGTGCAGTCAGCCTGTTGACTCGCATAACGCACTCGCGGAGAGTTAGCCACGAGCAGCTAGCAGGCAATCGAAAATGTCGGCCAACGCTGCTTATTTGGCTCTTGAGTAGACCTTTTGAGCCGAGTTGTGACGTTTTTGTATGTGTCATCTCAAGGGAGGAGTTTCTCATGAAACGCATTTTGCTTGGAGCAGTCGCTGCTCTGGCAATGGGTGCAACGGCCGCAAGCGCCGGCACTCTTGATGAAGTGAAAAAACGCGGAGAGCTTATCTGCATCGTGAACTCTGGGTTTGTTGGATTTGCGTCCACTGACAAGGACGGCAAGTGGCAGGGTTACGACGTCGATTATTGCAAAGCGACGGCCGCCGCTGTGCTGGGCGATCCCAACAAGGTCAAGTATAAGCCTGCGACTGGCAAGACCCGCTTTACCATCCTGAATTCAGGTGAAGGCGACGTGCTGTGGCGGAATACGACCTGGACGTTTGTGCGTGATGTGGATGTGAAACTCGCATTCCAGGGCGTCAACTATTATGACGGCCAGGGCTTCATGGTTCCGAAGAAACTAGGCGTCAAGAGCGCCAAAGAGCTCGACGGCGCATCAGTCTGTATTCAGACGGGCACCACGACGGAGCTGAATCTTGCGGACTTCTTCCGTGTCAACAAGATCAAATATGAGCCGGTCCCGACCGAGAATAACGAAGAATCCCGAACGAACCTGCTTGCAGGGCGTTGCGATGTTTATACGACGGACGCGTCGGGCCTTGCCGCGACACGCGCGACCTTCAAGGATCCGGAGAACTATGTGATCCTGCCTGAGATTATCTCAAAGGAACCACTTGGTCCTGTCACGCGTCATGGCGATGACAATTGGAGCGATATCATCCGCTGGACCAAGAACGCCCTTGTTGCGGCTGAAGAACTCGGTATCACTTCAGACAATGTTGATGCTATGGCCGCAAAGCCGACTAACAACCCTGAAATCAATCGTCTTCTGGGTACGGAAGGTGATCTGGGTGGAATGTTGGGTCTCGACAAGAAGTGGGCTGCGAACGCGATCAAGGCCGTGGGCAACTATGGCCAGATCTTTGAGCGCAATATCGGCTCGAAGACGCCTATCGGCCTGGAGCGGGGCATGAACGCGCTGTGGACGGACGGTGGCCTGCAATACACACCGCCTTTCCGGTAGGCCGCGTATTTGTAGCCTAACGTAAGAAGAATTGCCGTACCGGGTGTAGACCCGGTACGGCACCCTCCAAACCACGGGAGAGGTTAGGGGCAAGCCGGAAGATAACCGGCAGCGATATATGATCTTGGGGATGTGCGCGCGGCGAAACCGGTTGGTTTTTTGTTTTGCCGCGATTGAGAATGGGTGGGGGTTTTGGCTTCAATTGAATCTACAGCGCGGTCGGCGCAATCAAGTCGCGGGCAGAGAAATTTCATCGCTCGGCTCTGGTACGACAAGGAAACGCGCAGCATAATTTTGCAAATTTTGGCAATGGCGCTTCTCATCGCTTTCATCGCCTATATTACGTCGAATGCGATCGCCAATTTGAAGCTTCTGGGCAAGACCTTCAGCTTTGATTTTCTCGCGATGCCGGCGCATTACGATATCAATCAGACGCTTATCGAATATAGTTCGAAGAGTACCCATTTCCGGGCCGGCGTGGTTGGAATTCTGAATACACTTCTGGTTGCGTTTTGGGGCGTGATCCTCGCAACAATCCTCGGATTTATATTCGGCATCTTGCGCCTTTCTCCAAACTGGCTTGTTAGCCGCATCGTCTATTGTTTTGTCGAATTTACCCGCAACGTTCCTGTCTTGCTGCATATCCTGCTGATTCACGGCATTGTCGTACATGTGCTGCCGCAGCCAAGAGCTGCAAAGGAGTGGGCCAATTTCGGCGATGCGATGTTTTTCACCAATCGCGGTGTTTTCTCACCAATGCCGGTGCCTGAGGCAGGGTTTAGCTGGGTTATTGGCGCTTTCGTTGCGGCTGTGATTTTCGCATTCTTTTTCCGCAAATGGGCGAAAGCCCGGCTGGATGCGACGGGTAAACCTTTGCCCGTGTTCTGGATTTCTTTTGGCGCAATCATAGGGCTACCACTGCTGGTTTATCTGGTCCTTGGTGCGCCCTTGACCTGGAATATTCCCGAACTCAAAGGGTTCAATTTTCGCGGTGGCTTTGTAATCCGACCGGAGTTTCTCGCCCTTTGGCTCGCACTGTCTTTCTACACATCCGCCTTTATCGCTGAAATTGTCCGTGCCGGCATTCTTGCCGTGAGCAAGGGACAGTGGGAAGCCTCGTCCGCTCTCGGGATGCCACGCTCGCGCACTTTGAATTTGATCATTATTCCGCAGGCGCTGCGCGTGATCGTGCCGCCATTGACCAGTCAATATCTCAACCTGACCAAGAATTCGTCGCTGGCGATCGCCATCGGTTATATGGACATTGTGGCGACGGTTGGCGGTATTACACTGATGCAGACGGGTAAGGAGATGGAGACGATGATCATCGTTATCCTGTTCTATCTCACCGTGTCCTTGTGTATCTCCGCCATCATGAATTGGTACAACCAGCGCATAAAGCTGGTGGAAAGATAGGGGGGAGCGGGAACGATGAGCGACGCAGCGACAACCGAACGCTACGAAGTTGGCAAGCACCCCGAGCTGCCGCCACCGCTTCTGGCGTCGGGTCCTATATACTGGGTCAGAACCAATCTGTTCTCCAGTTGGTACAATGTCTTTCTGACACTTCTTGGGGCGTGGTTTGTTTGGTCAATTGTACCTCCTCTGCTGGAATGGGGCATTTTCGACGCGGTCTTTGAAGCAGCTGACCGGGCAGGCTGTCAGGCGCTGGGTGATGGAGCCTGCTGGGCGTTCATCCATGAGCGTTTCAAGATTTTCATCTACGGATTCTATCCGGAACCTGAGCGCTGGCGCGTAATTGTAGCTTTTGTGCTGTTGTTCGTGGCGCTTGGACCGTTGCTATTTGACAAGTTTCCCTATCGCGGCAAGGCCATGCTGTTTTCGCTCGCCTATCCGTTTGTCGCTGCATGGCTGCTGCTGGGTGGGTTTGGCCTCACACCTGTCGGGACCGACCAATTTGGCGGTACACTTCTGAACATAATCGTTGGTGTGACAGGCATCGTTATCTCACTTCCCATCGGAATTCTGCTCGCATTGGGCCGTGCTTCGGACATGCCCGTTTTGCGGATGATCTGCGTTTCGTTTATCGAATTCATCCGTGGCGTCCCGCTCATTACGCTGTTGTTCGTAGCCTCAACCATGCTGAGTTATTTCCTGCCGCCCGGCACCAGCTTCGATCTGCTGCTTCGGGTTTTGATCATGGTGACACTTTTCTCCTCGGGGTATATGGCCGAAGTGATCAGGGGCGGCCTTCAGGCCATCCCGCGCGGACAGTATGAAGCCGCCGATTCGATGGGGCTCAAATACTGGCAGTCGATGCGGCTTATCGTGTTGCCGCAGGCGCTCAAAATCTCAATTCCCGGGATCGTCAACACCTTCATCGGACTGTTCAAGGATACAACGTTGGTTATTATCATTGGCTTGCTGGATATTCTGGGTATGGGCCGCGCGTCCCTTGCCGACGCCAAGTGGGCCGGACTATCCACCGAGGTGTATCTCTCGATCGCCTTGTTTTTCTTCCTGTTCTGCTTCGCCATGTCACGCTACTCGCTATATTTGGAAAGCAAACTGGAGACGGGTCACAGAAATTAGGCTCAAGGCCTGTGGACCAATGTTGACAAGGGAAGCCGCTCTCCATATGTTCCGGGCGGCTTCTGTGGGCCGGTAAAGTGACCGCGCTCGCCAAAAGATGAGTTTATGAGGCAAGGCTGATGAAAGTCAGAAATTCAATACGCTCGCTACGCAAAAGGCACCGGAACAACCAGGTGGTGCGTCGGCGCGGCCGCCTCTATGTCATCAACAAGGTCAACCGCCGCTTCAAGGCGCGTCAGGGCTAGCGCCCGCTCCTGAATCAATTCGCCATTCCAGTGCCGGATTTCGTTTGAAATTCGCACCCTTTGTTCACGGCAATTTTCTTTGACCTGCGCCGCAGCACGGCCCTATGCTCGTGTCATGATCTGTGCCGTGAAACGGACAATTCCATTCATTGCGATTACCCTGCTGGGCGGCATGTGTCTGGCCGACACCGCGCTTGCTCAGAATGCTCCGGTCATGCCGCGCGAACCCAAGGCGCAAGTTGAGCCAAAGGACTTGCTGCTCAAGAACGTGCCAGACGGTGCCAATGACCGTAAGGAGTTGCTCAGAGAGCTGTATGAGCGCCTGAGCAAGAGCGAGGATGATGAAAGTTCGAAAGTCGTCGCCTCGGCGATTGAGAAGCTCTGGCTCCGGTCTGGAAGCGATACCGTCGATTTGCTCATGAACCGCGTTGGGCAGTTGATGCAGAAAGAGGAGTTCGACGTCGCCCTTACGATTCTCAACTCAGTTGTAGAAATTGCTCCGAATTATCCCGAAGCCTGGAACCGGCGTGCGGCGGTATTTTTCCTGAAGAAGGATTACGGCAAGTCGCTTGAAAATCTGCGTAGCGTCCTCGCTATTGATCCCTCTCACTACAAGGCGATCCAGGGTCTTGGATTGTTGATGCAGGAGATTGGTGAAAAGAAAGGCGCGCTAAAGGCATACCGTGAGGCGCTGAAGATTTACCCCTATCTGGACGGCGTCCGCCAGGCCGAGGAGGAGCTCGCGCGGGAAATCGAGGGACAGGGTATTTAATCAACCCCGGTTAGGCAGGCTCCAAGATAAGAGCCTGGGTCATTCACATATCTTCAGTTTCATCTTCGCCAACGAATGCCACACGGAGCATGTTCGTGGCGCCGGGCGTACCGAGCGGGACGCCTGCTGAGACGATGATCCGCTGCCCCCTTTTTGCAAAGCCCTCGCGGTAGGCGATGCGGCATGCCTTGCCAACCATTTCGTCCAGATCCTCCGCATCGCTGGTCAGAACGCAATGAAGGCCCCACACGACCGCAAGCCGGCGCCCCGTTGCCGCAATCGGTGTGAGAGCAACGATGGGCTGACGAGGACGCTCGCGTGCGGCTCTCTGGCCGGTGGAACCTGAACCCGTGTAGCAGACGATAGCTGCGAGGTTTAGGGTTTCCGCTATGGTGTGCGCGGCTGCCGAGATGGCGTCCGCGCCGGTGGCTTCGGGCGTTGTCTGCTGGGCATGGACAATCCGGTCGTAATTCTCATCCTGCTCGGCCTGAATTGCGATCCTGTCCATGGTTGCGACCGCTTCCAACGGATATTGCCCAGCCGCACTTTCGGCCGAAAGCATAACTGCGTCCGCGCCATCATAGACAGCAGTAGCGACGTCGGAGACCTCTGCGCGGGTCGGGACCGGTGCGGTAATCATCGACTCAAGCATCTGGGTTGCTATGACCACGGGTTTGCCGGCATTGCGGCAGGCACGCGTCATGCGTTTTTGCAGTCCCGGTACACGCTCAAGCGGCATTTCCACACCGAGATCGCCGCGGGCAACCATGAGCCCGTCTGATTGTTCCAGGATGGCATCCAGGTGGTCGATTGCCGCCGGCTTCTCGACCTTGGTCATGATTGCGACGCGGCCGCGGCTGAGTTTGCGCGCCTCAGCGACATCATCGCCGCGCTGGACGAATGACAGTCCAACCCAGTCAGCTCCGAGATTGACCGCTTGTTCCAGGTCGACGCGATCCTTGTCGGTCATGGCCCCGAACGGAAGCACCGTGTCGGGCAGGGAGATGCCTTTGCGGCTCGAAAGCGGACCACCGACCACCACTTCAGCGGATATGGTTTCCTTTGACGCCTCCCGAATAACCATACGGAGTTTGCCGTCATCCAGAATGAGCGTATGGCCGGGTTCGACTGCCTCGAATATTTCCGGATGCGGCAGGTATACACGCTCGGTGTTTCCACGCTCCTCGCTTCGATCGAACCGGAAGGTGTCGCCTTCCGCCAGTTCAGCAGATATGTCTGTAAATTCACCGACCCGCAGCTTCGGTCCCTGCAAGTCCACAAGAATCCCGATGGGGCGTCCTGCATCGGCTTCTATTTTGCGGATGATCCGGTGAAGTTCTGTCAGCCTCTCACGAGAGGTGTGACTCATATTGATTCGAAAAACATCGGCGCCTGCTTCAAACAGGCGCCGGATGGTTTCAGGTTCTGAAGAGGAAGGACCGAGTGTCGCGACAATCTTGACCCGGCGATTACGTTTCATTGATTCTTGGCTCTTTGCTCAACCTTATCCTGGAGTGTAATCGTCCAACTCTTCTCGTCCTTGGTGTCAACTTCGAAGAAACGCGTCCTGTTGAAGCCGCGACTTTCACATCTTGCCGAGCCGCGAATGACAAACGCCTTGTCTTCGGTGCACATGAAAAACTCTGAACCGCTGGATGCCAACTGCTCGTTCCTATCCCATACGCCGGGGTGATCATAGTCAATAGCGTGCACATAGTAGTAGCGCGCGACCAAATCACCCTTGATCAGCGTCCAGCAAACGTTGGAGGGGATGTTCCACCATCCTTCGCTGGTCCAACCCTGGTCATCCTTGTAACCGATCACGACACCGATACGGCTGGAGGTCGTATTGCACAGTTTGAGGTCCGCGAGAGCCGGTGCGGGGGCCACGCACACGAATGCGCCCATCAGAGCACATGCAAGCGCAATTCCCCTTAGTTTGATTAGCGAAAAATTGGCTGCTTTGTTCATCAGGTGTCGAGCATGCCCATCGTGTAGTGTATTTGCGAAATCAGATGTCATGGATAGGCGAACACTATTGTTCGTACTCACTTCAACAATCCACCAAAATCACTCGAAAATCATTAACATTTGTCCGGGTGGGCCCGGTAATCAGTAGATCCCCGAGCGCCTGGAAGAAACCCGTCGAGTCATTTGCGTGTAGAAAATTGGCAGGGTTAAGGCCAAGTTGGGTGGCGCGCAGCGGCGTGGTGGGATCGACAATTGCACCGGCTGGATCCTCCGCGCTCCCTTCCCCTCCATCGGTGCCATCAGTATCGGCCGCGAGCGCCGAAATAGCGTCTGCGCCCTGAAGCGCGTCCACAAGTGACAGGGCATACTCCTGGTTCGGCCCGCCTCGGCCGCTCCCGGTGACGGTCACCGTTACCTCCCCGCCTGACAGCAAAGCAGTGCGTTCACCACGCGCCTTGCATTCCCGCGCCAGCGCGGCATGCTCTTGCGCCACGTCGCGCGCCTCTCCTTCAATTGCGTCGCCGAGTATCTGTACCTGGTAGCCCAGGTCTTTTGCCACTTTGGCTGCGGCAGTCAGCGCCCCTGCAGGGCGCGCGACGAGAATATACTGGCTATTGGCGAAAGAAGGGTCGTCAGGGGGGGGTGTTTCGTTGCGATCATCGCGTAGTGCAGCTGCAACAGATTCAGGAATTTCGACATTACGGTCTTCCAGAATCTGACGGGCGTCCGAAAGTGTCGTTGCGTCTCCGACCGTGGGACCGGAGCCGATAGCCGAAGGGTCGTCGCCCGGCACGTCGGAAATGGCAAGAGTTACCAGTTTTGCCGGTGCTGCAGCATGAGCAAGCCGTCCGCCCTTTATGCGGGACAGATGCTTACGCACGCAGTTAATCTCGCTGATGCGGGCGCCTGACGCGAGCAGCCCCCGCGTCACTTGTTGTTTCTCAGAGAGCGAGACACCGTCTACTGCTGCTGTCCACAGGGCCGACGCACCGCCCGACATCAGCACCAGAACGAGATCTTTTTCCGTTGCGCCGTGCGCAATCTCAAGCGCGCGCTGTGCGGCCGCCACACTTCCCTCGTCAGGAACGGGGTGACCGCTTTCCATGATATCGACAGCCCGCGTGGGCAGGGAAAATCCATGACGTGTGGCAGCGCAACCAGTGAGGTCTGGTTTCGGCTCGAGCGACAGATAGTGCTCTTCCGCCGCCTGAACCATGGCAGCCGACCCCTTGCCCGCGCCAAGGATTATCAATCGACCTGCCTCTGGAGGAGAGGGAAGGGA
>DEIT01000187.1:36286-37336 GCA_002352635.1 Hyphomicrobiaceae bacterium UBA2767
TCGGAGAAGATGAGCCAGGCAAGGAATGCGGCGGCAAGGGCCTCGATGAACAGTACAAGAGAAGAAAATACCGCCGGCAGATGACCGAGCGCATAGGCAACAAAGCCCTGACCGCCGAGTTGTGAAACAATCGCCAGGGCCACGAGCCAGCCAAATCCCTCCCATGTGCGCGGCATGATGTGGTCGTCCAGCAAAATGGCCGCGATGAACAGAAAGCCTGCACATACGATGGCGGGGTAGAACATGACCTGGGCGGCGCTCATGCGCCGGCGCACAAAGACGACCGCCAGAAAATAGCTTCCGAAAAAGAACGCGGTAATGAAACCGGCAATATCGCCGAAAAGGTTCTCAGGCAAGAAAGTCGCGCTCGCGCCCATGAGAAGCGCGGCACCCACCATGCCAGATCCGACGCCGACCATGATGCGCCGTGTGATCTTTTCCTTCAGAAACAGCCATGCACCGAAAACCACCACCAACGGCGTCGTGGTCGCGAGGAGGGTGGCATTGGTGATGGATGTGTTGAGGATGGCGAGATGCCAGAAAAACAGATCACCTGCGAATAAGAAGCCGAGAAGAACAATCATCGGATAATCGGATTTGAGATCAATTGTGGGGACGTGGCCGCGAGAGCGTTCGATCTGCAGCCATGCCCACAATATCGGCACAGCAAGTGCCATGCGCCAGAATGCGCTTGCGTATGGACCCACGTCGGTCAGCCGCACGAAAATCGGCGAAGCGCCGGTGAAAATGGCACCGAGGATCAGCGCAATAAAAGGAAACAGTAACACCGGGTCGGTGTGGGCCGCACCCGTAGTGGGCGATGTCTGGGGATTATCCGTCATGCGGTGCTTGGCCCTGTAGCGCTAATCCATGCCGCTTACTATATTGCGCGTGATGATGAAACAAGCCGACAGAGCGGCCGGTGCTGAAACGAAACTGTTTCTACCGTATACGCGGATAGAAGGCGCGTGCGATTGCGGACTGCTGATCATTTGCGATCATGCCAGCAACGCCCTGCCTGAACAGTACGGCACACTCGGTTTGCCGCAA
>DEIT01000013.1:0-1195 GCA_002352635.1 Hyphomicrobiaceae bacterium UBA2767
GGAGGCATGAGGCAAAAGCTCTCGCTTTGCGCTGCACTAATTCATGATCCCGATCTTCTCATCCTGGACGAGCCGACCACTGGCATCGACCCTCTTTCGCGTCGCCAGTTCTGGTCGTTGATCGACAGGCTCAAGGCCGAACGGGGTGGTATGACTGTCATAATATCGACCGCCTATATGGAGGAGGCGGAGCGTTTCAGTCGGATTGTGGCAGTGGACGCGGGGCGTATTCTCATTGACGGACAAGCAGGCGAAATACTCGCAGCAGCGGGCGCAACGACGCTGGAAGAGGCATTCCTTAGGTTGCGAGACCCAGAGCAAAGGCCGCAGTCTCAGCCGATGGACGCGCAGGCACGCACGCTCGCGGATGGTCCACCGGTTATTGAGGCAGAAGGGTTGACGCGCCGCTTTGGTGATTTCATCGCTGTTGACCATGTAAATTTCAGCATTCGGCGGGGTGAGATATTCGGTTTTTTGGGCTCCAATGGTTGTGGCAAGACGACGACCATGAAAATGCTGACGGGGTTGCTGCCCGCCAGCGAGGGGCGGGCAGAGCTGCTTGGACGGCCGATCAAGGCAAGTGATATCGAAACGCGCCTGGACATCGGATACATGTCGCAATCCTTTTCGCTTTATGAGGAACTTTCTGTGCGGGCCAACCTTGATCTGCATGCCCGTCTTTATCGTATTGCGCCAAAAGAACGCGATGGGCGCGTTGCGGAAGCGTTGGATGAGTTTGATATTAAGCATGTCGCGGATGAGCAGCCACGGAATCTGCCGCTTGGGGTGCGCCAGCGGCTTCAACTCGCAGCTGCCTGCCTGCACCGCCCGAAAGTATTGATCCTTGACGAACCGACATCTGGTGTCGATCCTGTGGCCCGCGACATGTTCTGGGAAATACTGCTCGGTCTGTCACGCGAAGATGGGGTCACGATTTTCATATCGACTCATTTCATGAACGAAGCAGAACGCTGCGATCGGGTCTCACTCATGCATGCGGGCAAAGTCCTTGCCATTGGAACACCAAAAGGACTTGCCGAGGAAATCGGCGCAATGACGCTTGAAGATACCTTCATTTTTTATCTTGAGGCTGCCATTCTCGAACCGGCCCAACCTGTGTCGCCTGTGAGCGAGGCGAGGGTTTCATTCTCACCCCGTTCCGCAGAAGCAGGCCCCGAAAGGTACGGTAACCTTA
>DEIT01000013.1:1282-4170 GCA_002352635.1 Hyphomicrobiaceae bacterium UBA2767
CTCAGCCTGCTCATCACGCTTGGCTACGGCATATCCTTTGACGTGGATAAGCTGACATTCTCCGTTTTGGATCGGGACCGAACCGCTGCAAGCCGACTGCTCGTCGAACAGTTTTCCAGCTCGCGCTATTTTCAGGAAACATCGCCAATGCGCGATCAGCACGCGATTGATCGCCACCTCAAGTCTGGCAAGCTGCGGTTCGTGATAAGCGTGCCACCCCGTTTCGGGAAAGACCTGATAAATGGGCAGCGTCCTGAAGTCGCTATCTTTCTTGACGGTGCCAACACATTCCGGGCCGAGACGTCACTTGGCTACATCAATGGCACCATGCTGAATTATGCCAGGCAACTGGGACAGTCGACACCCGTCGGTGCACCCCATTTGCTGCCGTACCGGTTAGAGGAAAGATACCGCTACAATCAGGACTTCAAAAGCGCCTTTGCGATCATTCCCGGCAGTATCATGCTGATCCTGGCACTTATTCCGTCAATGATGGCGGCACTTGGTGTGGTAAGGGAACGAGAAATAGGCTCGATCAGCAATCTCTATTGCTCTCCAGCCACTCTGGGTGAGTTTATCATCGGCAAGCAACTCCCTTATATAGCGCTCAGTTTCGTGAGCTTCCTGTCCCTCATTGCCATGGCGCTGTTGCTATTCGGCTTGAGCATCAAGGGATCTGTTTCGGCGCTGTTGCTGGCCGGCTTGTTTTACGTGTTTGCGACGACCGGGCTAGGCCTGTTCATTTCAAGTTTTGTTAGGACACAGATCGCCGCGCTTATCGTAGCGTCCGTCATCTGTGTCGTTCCCAGCGTCCAGTTTTCAGGTTATTTGTACCCGGCAGCAACGCTTGAAGGATTTGCCTATTACATCGGGCATGGCTTCCCGGCCCTCTGGTTTCAGAATGTGAGCATAGGAGCCTTCGCCAAGGGCCAGGGATTTACCACCTTCTTTGCGGAATTTACTATCCTGATCCTGTTTGGAGTTGCCTTTCTCGTTGCGGCCCGGCTCATTCTTCGCAAGCAGGAGCCGTGATCATGCGCCGCTGGTTCGCAAACGTATATCATTTGGGACTCAAAGAACTAGCAAGTCTTGCCAGCGATGTCATTCTCATGGTGTTCACTGTCTACTGGTTCTCGTTCATGGTTTACAGTGAGGCAACCGGCGTGGAGATGGAAGTACGTAATGCTAATTTCGCAATCGTTGACGGTGATCGCTCAGTTCTGTCTCGGCGATTGAGTGACGCGATACGGCCGCCGC
This sequence comes from Hyphomicrobiaceae bacterium UBA2767, assembly GCA_002352635.1. Classification (GTDB taxonomy): domain Bacteria; phylum Pseudomonadota; class Alphaproteobacteria; order Rhizobiales; family Methyloligellaceae; genus UBA2767. Next base: position 2,540 of record DEIT01000013.1, read on the forward strand.
AGTTCAAGCCGGTCGTATTGATTGATCGGGCGGCAGTGGATGGTGAGATGGACCGTGGCCGTTTCACTTTTGTGCTCGATATCCCCCCACATTTTGAAGCGGATATTCAGCGCGGTCGCCGTCCTACACTACAATTGAATGTCGATGCCACCGCAGTATCTCAGGCAGGGGTTGGCGCTGGTTATATCAATGTAATCATTGCTCGTGAAATCACATCATACCTTCAGATGAAAGGCGTCGACGCGGAACTGCCCGTGAAAACGGTCACACGCGCTCACTTCAACCCTAATCTGGAAAGTCTCTGGTTTCAGTCGGTCGCCTCCCTGATCGATAAGATCACGCTCATTTCTATTCTGTTGGTTGGTGCGGCGGTCATCCGCGAGCGCGAACACGGCACGATCGAACACCTTCTCGTCATGCCCTTACGCGCCAGTGAGATTGCGGCAGCCAAGATTTGGGCGAACGGACTGGCGGTGCTGGCCGGGTCAACACTTTCGCTCGCCCTGGTTATCCGGCTGGCCCTCCAGGTTCCGATCGAGGGCTCTGTCCTGCTATTCATTTTTGGAACCGCGGTCTATTTGTTCGCTACCACGTCACTTGGGGTCCTGCTCGCGACGATTGCGAACACCATGCCGCAATTTGGCCTTTTGATGACGGTCGTTTTCATTAACCTGACCATGCTCTCAGGCGGAATGTCCCCACTCGAAACGATGCCGGACACGCTCCAGATTATTCTCCAGATTTCGCCAGCTGTCCACTATGTTGAGTTGGTGCAAGGTGTGCTCTACCGGGCCGCAGGTATTGATGTCATATGGCCTCAACTGCTTATTCTGGCCTGCCTGGGCGCAATTTTCATAATCGTCTCTCTCATGCGCTTCCGCTCGATGCTTGCGCGCCAGATGTAAAACGAACAGGCAGGCCAGCCAAAAAACACCTAAACTCAGTTTTGTTATTTAAGAGCGCAAAACCGGGGGCGGACTAAAAAGACAGCTGCCGTTCTAATGGACATCGATACAGGGTCCGTCCATGGCACGAAGCAGATATTTCGGCTATCGAGGCATCAAGACCGTTGATAGGGGTAGACCAGACGTAAGCTGATTAATCGTCTACCATGCATTGAGGAGCCGACAGCACAGTGTGGATCTTGAAAAACAGCTCATGATCCAAAAGACGCCCTAGCTGAATCCAATTATCAGCCTTTCCTTGACATATCCCCCACATCTTCACGTTATTATGGATTTCTGGCCGATCAAACCGGCAATATGGCGATTAATTACCCAGGCCGGCTGATCTCGAGTTAATCGGCAGCGGCAGTTCGAAACTTGCATGTTGGCCTGTGCATGGATTACGTTGAACGGCATCGAATATTCGCGCAACTTCCAATATTGATCAAGCATGGCATCAAGGCCAAAACTTGTGATCTAGGCCTTAAACAATTAGTTAACTCCACGGCCTGCCAGACTTTAGATTACGGATAGTGAACAATCACGAAACTGCTTCGTCCGAGCGTGCACTACATCGGATCATGGGCGAGCCCTTGACACTAGCAGGAATCCAATGAGAACCCCACCGATCCTGGACCGCCGTTCATTTCTATCAACCATGGTTGCGATGTTTGGAGCCGTAGCATT
>DEIT01000011.1 GCA_002352635.1 Hyphomicrobiaceae bacterium UBA2767
CTGCCGCTCCGACCATCTTTTTCATTCACTACGAAATGACTCCAGAGGAGATATGTGACTGGAAAGCCACTGTCTGCCACCGCAGGACACGTCCATGTTAAGGACGACAGCATGCCGCGGCTGAAAGCGCTTGTACCTGGCCCGGGCGACCCCACATTTCGATTGAACCTAGTGATTGAAGTTGAAGGAGTTGATTTCGATGAAAAGCCTTGCAGTTGCCGCACTTGCCCTCGGGCTTACCGCTACGACCGCGTTCGCCGGACCGGTGACGCACGACCAGGCCAAGAGCATCCAGGCCGCCATCAATGGCCAGGATTGTTATGGTGGTGAATTCGAGACAGAAAGCAACGGCAAGGCAGCATTCGAAGTTGATGACTCCGTATGCCGGGATGGCGTGTACGACTTCAAGCTCGACAAGGATTTCAATATCCTATCCCGCGTCAAAAGTTGAGTTGAACCGCCCACTTGAAAAGAGACAACAGGGCGTGCGTGCGAAGTGACGGGCGTCCTGCCAATCGATGCGGACAGAATCCATCGCCGGTCCATTGCCACACCTGATTGCCATTGTTTTTTCGCTGGTCGTGGTCAGCGCCTCCAACGCGGAGCCAATTGCAAAAAAGAGCGTCTTCCCCGGCGTCATTGGAAAAGACGATCGTCGGGTCGTTGAACAGCAAAGCTCGCCCTGGACCGCCATTGGTCGCGTGAATATCGGCGGTTACAGCCGGACGTCCCATTGTACCGGAACACTGATCACACCACGAATGGTCGTCACTGCCGCCCACTGCCTGGTCAAGAAGGGTTCAGGCAAGCCTCATTCCACGGCCAATATCCATTTTCTTCCCGGCGCGCGGGGCGGGAGGGCCCTGGCCCATGGCAAGGCGCAATGCGTACGGTTTGCGAAATCCTATCGTTTCGACCAGCCCGACCCGTTGAAAAAATTCCGGACGGATGTGGCGATTATCATTCTGAGAGAACCACTTGTCGTTTCTCCTGCTCCGCTCATGGTGGATCAAGTCATTGGCACCCGGTTACCGCTCCAGCACCTGGGATACTCCCGCGACAGCAGATATCTGCTGAAACGGGATTCCAGCTGTCATTTACGCGGCCGCCAAGACGGCCTGTGGTTTACCGATTGTGATACTCATTTCGGGGGGTCAGGCGGGCCGGTCTTTATCAAACAGAACCGGGAACCAGTCCTCGCGGCAATCATGGTTGGAGCCATCCGCAACAAGCATTCTGTTGCGGTTCCAATTGATCAGTGGCGGAACCTCACGGCCAAAGAAAGCTGTCCGTAGGCTTTACCGGATCATTCGATATCGCTTCTTGGGACGACATTGCCCAGATCGGTTTCGTCCTGCGCGAACAGTTCTTTGAGTTCCTCTGACCGCTGCTTCGCTTGAGCCTGAAGTTTCTGCTGGTCGGTGTAGTGGGCGTAATCGTCATAGAGATGGCGGCGGTCGAATTCACGAAAAGTTTCAACCGTGCGAGATACCTCCTGCTCGGAATCACCCAACCCCCGAAGCAACTCGCGGGTGATATCCAGTGATGAAAGAAACGTCTCCCGGCGAATAATATCGATTCCCAGATCCATAAGTTCATGCACGTGCTTGCGGTTTCGAGCCCGTGCATAGACGGGCACATGCGGGAAGTGACGCCGAACCAGTTCGGCCGTTTTCAGAGAGATTTCCACGTTGCCAATGGCAAGGACGAACGCACGCGCCTTGCCCACTTGCGCGGCCTCGAGGATGCTGAGCCGGGTTGCATCCCCATAATAGGCCTGACCACCAAACTTGGTCACCAAATCGACCTGCTCGGCTGAACCGTCGAGCGCAGTAAAGGGAATGCCGCGCGCTTGAAGAATGCGCGCAACGATCTGCCCAAACCGGCCAAAACCGGCAATAACCACGTGCCCCTGTTCGTCGGGCATTTCGTCATAGGGACGACCATCGACCGAGCGCACACGCGTCAACAATTCATCGGCCAGAAGCAGGAGAGGGGTCGCCAACATGGAGAGCGTGACGATTACGGTGAGCAGTTCAGAGAGTTCTCGGCCAATAACATTCTCACCCAGTGCGGTGGTAAAGATCACAAAAGCGAACTCGCCGCCCTGCGATACTGCCAGGGCGAGCCGCCGCGCCGCCCGGTTGTCCAGGCCGTGCCACCTGCCCAGCCCGTAAAGAACAATCGCCTTGATTGTCAGGAGCCCGACAACCGACACCATCACGAACCCGAACTGTTCGACAAGAACCTGCAGATTGAGCGCCATGCCGACGGCGGTGAAAAACAACCCGAGAAGAAGTCCTTCAAACGGCGCAATGTCGGACTCAATCTGATGACGATATGGAGAGTCGGCAAGCAGCGCGCCGGCAAGAAACGCGCCAAGTGCTGCAGACAGGCCGGCAAATTCCATAAGCAGCACAACGCCGACAACGGTCAGCAGGGCGCTGGCGGTCATGGCCTCGCGAACACCCGTCATCGCCACAAGGCGATAGAGGGTTGAGAGCACATAACGTCCGATGAGGATGACAAGCAGGATTGCCCCGATGGCGCTCACAATTTTTGTCAGAGAAACACCGTCATCGGCGCCCCCGGCTCCAAGCAGCGGCACAATGGCAATCAGCGGAATGGCAGCCATGTCCTGGAACAGCAGAACAGAAAATGCCGCACGCCCGTGACGGGAAGTTAATTCACCCTTCTCCTCCAGCACCTGAAGGACGAAGGCGGTTGATGAAAGCGCCAAAGCAAAGCCGACCAGCACCGCCAAGTCCCATCGAACGCCCATATATGCCACGGCGGGGATCAGCAGCACCGCCGATATCGCGACCTGACTTCCGCCAAGGCCGAAGATCGAACCGCGCATTGTCCAGAGACGCTTGGGTTTGAGCTCAAGACCGATCAGAAACAGGAGAAGCGTCACGCCATATTCGGCGATGTGCAAGATGCTCTCGACCTGGTACACGGCATAGACGAAGCCAAGGCCGAAGGGGCCGATCAGAACCCCGGCCGCCAGATATCCGATGACGGAACTTATGTGCAGTTTTTTGGCGATTGGCGCGGCAATCGCAGCTGCTGCCAGAAACACCGCAGCCTGGATGAGAAAACTTCCCGTCATCGCGTCTGGTTCCCTTTGACCATCCAACAAGCATGCTTGAGCAAGATTCGCTTGTACTGATGCAGGTGATTCTCAGCAACTAATCTTGGCGTGAGTTATGGAGCTTCGTCTGTTAAATGGCCGCAGGGTGCTTCGCGGCGTTGCCCACAAAGTCCTGATGCGGCACTGTTACGCCGCTGTCATCGTTTCGGAGGAAAGTCTACCCGATGACCGTACGATATATCCCATTGTTTGCAGCCTTGCTGCTCACGGCCACCGCTGCCGCCGAACCCTTTCAGGCGCAAGCCAAGATGACCGATGCCGAAGCGGCCGCCGCGCTTGCCGCATTCGCTGAGAATCTCGAAGGCCGTTCTATCGTTGGAGAACCCGCCATCGTCGACTGCAAGCTGTCCGGCGGCACCAAGGCGATATGTTTTCGCGTCACCATGACTCCGACGCCGACGCGCTACCAGCCCGGCCCGTGGTGTCCCGGGAACATTGCCGACGGGTCTGATAAGAGCGGTATTTGGCTGGACAAGGGAAAGGTCTACGACGCGGACGGGGCTTTCATCAAAAATCTTGCGACTTTCTACAAAGACCCGCGCTGGCAGCTGTTCGATCCGGCCACCGGCAAGATCAAGGTCACCGACTCCAAAGCATCTTGCGCAGGCGCGGCACGCCCCGATGTTGATCCGAAATATCAAAACTACTGCGTGGAGTGTCTACCGTCATATCTCAATCCACAGCCAACGCTCACCTTCGTTATTCCAGCCCGACCGGTGAAGGCCAGGTCAACAACACCATTGTCCCAATTTACCGGAGCCGGGCTCGCACTCAACGGAGTGCGTTTCGACGCGCCGGCGCCCGTTGGCGCGATTCTCGACGCTCACACGCTTGCTCCGTTTGACGATTGTGGCGGGCATGTGAATTTGCATGTCGGTTATCACTACCACGCTGCTACCGGGTGCACGAAAGAGGTCGCCCAGCCCGCGCGCCACGCGCCCATGATCGGCATGGCCATGGATGGCTACGGTATTCATACGCGGCGCAATGAAGATGGCTCAGAACCGAAGAATCTCGATGCCTGCCGGGGGCACAATTTCGCAGGTATCGGCTACCACTACCATGTGTCGGAGCCGGGCGCGAACCAGCTCATAGGATGCTTTTCCGGCGAGCACGGCTGTGCACTGCGCTTGCCTGACCAGACCTGTGATGCGTCAAGATCACCTCCCAGACCGCCTCGACGATAGGTAAGGGGGCTTTTCGACCACCTGACTGGAACATACGCGCAGCAGGCGTATCTCTCCCGGCCATCAGAGGTTATGAGTTCGCCTGGATACACTTCGGGCTTGACCTTAACCTCGGCACCAACGCAACGGCTGTATAAAAAACATGTGCAACTTGTATTCCCTAACAACCAACGTCGAGGCCATCAGAAGGCTGTTCAGGCTCGCGATCATTCATCCCAACGCAGGCAATCTTGCCGCTCAGCCGGCTATCTTTCCAGGTTACGATGCGGCTGTGGTTCGCAAGACGAATGAGGGCCGCGAACTGTTGATGATGTCCTGGGGATTTGTATTGCCGCAGAGGGACAAGGCGGCGAAGCGCGTCAATAATGCGCGGGCGGACAAGGTACGGGCAAGCCCGTTTTGGCGGGACTCCTTTGAGGAGAGGCGGTGCCTCGTGCCCGTCACGTCATTTGCAGAACCGAAGGGCAAGAAACCCGCTGTTTGGCACTGGTTCGCTTTGCGGGGAGACGAACCCCGGCCGCCATTTGCATTTGCCGGGATATGGCGTTCCTGGAAAGGCCCGCTCAAGCAGGATGCCGAACCGGTGGAGATGAATGTCTACTCCATCCTTACAACCATACCGAACGATGTGGTGAAGCCAGTCTACCCTAGCCGCATGCCGGTGATGTTGTCGGGCGCGGAAGAGTTCGAAACATGGCTCGAGGGGCGAGCCGATGAGGCGTTTCAGTTGGCCAGGCCGTTTCCGGATGAAAAAATGCATATCGTGCTGACGGGCGAAAAAATGGATGAGACCATCATTTGAGCATTGCGCCAGCACCGCGATCAGATTAACCGCGTTGCCATTCCCTGATTGTTGTGAATGAAGCGCTTGGGATAGGTTTTGTTACCCCCCACTTTGCCGCCGCCCTCCATTGCTCCCCGCAGTGCTGGCGGCGGATCTTTTTGGACCGGCCGAACTTGCAAAGGAACCGGTTTGCGCGGTGGCTACCGGCCGTGCCACATGTGGGGGGGCTTCAATTTTCGGGGGAGTCAGCCGGTACGCAATACCTGTCATCGACGACACTCCTCCCGACCATCCGGCCAGCAGCCACCACAGACAGCGAACAGATACTTTACGGCTAAAGTGAGTTACGAAAGTAACGGCCCCGACGCAAATACCCTGAAGAATATGTTTCAAGTTGGCCGGGGCCGGTCTCGCGCGATACCAACTTCGATGGAATAAATGGCGCGAATTGGGCGAAAAAGCGTTATCCACAGCCATAATTGTCACGCTAAGCCAGTTGGCGTTGCCGCAACGGCGCGAGGCAAGGTTGAAATCGCAGCGATGAAAATTTCTCGTATCACACGATGCGCGACGGGAAATCCGGTTAGTGAGGATCCTGCTTTAGTTCGGGAAATAGCGGCCGCAGGCTGAATGCAACGACACCGTCGTTGGGTCATGTGGGGCGCATCTCCTGCGGCTGGTTCCTCTTATTGGCAAGAATCAGGCCCCAGATGGCACCCATGAGAATAAAGAAATGGCGCCAATGGTCGGTATCAACGACCATTCCCTCGATAGCCAGGCCGGCAAACGCTGAGAGCATGACAATACTGATGCCCTGGAGAGGGCCTTTGCGCAGGGCCTGGCGAAACCCCATGGCAAGCGTCGTCAACACCAACCCCAGATAGGCAAATCCGCCGACCCAGCCTGCATTGAGAAACATGCTCAAAAAGGTGTTGTGAACGTCCTCGTTATCGTAAGTCCGGCCGAACTCCAGCGCCCCTATGCCGAACGGGTTTGCCGCAACCAGATTGAACGCCTTTAGCTGCCCGGCAAAACGCCCGTCCGGACCGGAGTCATAGGAGAGCGAAAGACTTGCACGCTCGCCGATAAGCGATGCAATGGACTCAATCTGCATGGCGGCAATGAGAGTGAGAGCAGCAGTACACATGCCGAATGTTCCGATGAGGATCAGTTTCATGCGCTGGCGGTGCGTCTGAGAAGCGATGAACAGTACATAGATGTAGACGAGGAGAGCCACGCTCGCATTAAACCAAGCCCCACGGGAAAAACTGATGAGCAGCCCGAGGGAGAAAAAGGCGACAAACGCAAGATTCCAGATTGCCCGCAAGGGCGGCGATGTGACCGTTCGGTGCAAATAATAGATGAGCGCGGGAACGATGAACGGCCCGTAGACGTTTGGATCCTTGAACAGACCACGCGCCCGGTCGAATTTCGTAAAAAGATCCCGTGTTCCCGGCAAAACATCAAAGTAGCCAAGCGCTCCTGCAAGCACGGCAATAAACGCCGCGCAGGCGAGTCCGGACATGATTAGACGGATATGACGCTGCGGGTCCTTGCGGACAAAGGCGGCAATAAGAACGGCAGACAGCGAGAGATATATTGTGATTAACGTGTGCTTGATGGAGACGTCCAGGTTAACGGACCGCATGGAGGCGACGAGTCCTCCTGCCGCCACAACAAGCCAGGCGACGAGAAACCAGAATACGCCAGTTGATAACGATGTCAGGCGCAGGAGTGGGAGCAGGGCGAACAACCCGAACATCAGCGCGTCATAGGGCGCTGGCTCCGCAAAGACCACAGACGATGAACAAATCGTCAGCCAGACAAGCCCGAGCCCAAAGCTTTGCGCGGTGATGGGCGCTGGAGCCGCGTAGACGCCATGCGTGCTAACCTGTGAAGGCTGACCTGCAATCATCGCCGGCGACCCTCCCACTCAATACGCGTGGTCCGTTTTCATCAACGCAAACGGCGTCATCGCCAGGATGTAGAGATCAAACAGGATCGACCAGTTCTCTATGTAATAGAGATCATGCTCGACTCTACGCTGCAGTTTTTCATGCGTGTCGGTTTCACCACGCCAGCCGTTGATTTGCGCCCAGCCGGTGATGCCCGGTTTGACCCGATGGCGGGCGAAGTATCCGTCCACAACATCCGCATAGTAGGTTTCGGCTGCCTTAGCCTGTAAGGCATGCGGACGCGGACCAACGAGTGACAACTCGCCCTTGAGAACATTGAAGAGCTGCGGCAACTCATCGAGGCTGGTCTTGCGGATGAAGCGTCCAACGCGCGTTACGCGGTCATCATTCTTCGTCACAAGTTTGGCCCCGCCAGAGTCCGACTTTTCGGTGTACATGGACCGAAACTTGTAGACCCCGATCAGCTCATTGTTGAATCCATGGCGCTTCTGCTTGAAGAAGACAGGACCTGGGCTGTCGAGTTTGACCGCGAGTGCAATGAGCGCCATCACAGGTGCCAGCAGCACCAGAAGCAGGCTGGCGACGGTCTTGTCGAAGATCCATTTCAGAACATAGTCCCAGTCCGTAATCGGTTTGTCCTGAACGTCGATGAACGGGACGTTGCCGATGTAGGAGTAGGCGCGTGGGCGAAATCTGAGCTGGTTGGTGTGCGCAGAGAGGCGAATATCAACCGGCAGTACCCATAATTTTTTGTATAGCTCGAGCAGTCGTTTTTCCGCGCTGATCGGCAAAGCGAGGATCAGCAGGTCCAGCCGCTTGTCACGACCGAATTTGATGAGCTGATCAATATTTCCCAGTTTCGGGTAGCCCGCCACCCGGGTTGAAACACGATCCTCTTTGCGATCATCAAATACGCCGTAGATCCGGATATCGGTATCTCGTGACGCCTCAAGCGCCTTTATGAGTTTGTGTGCCGCTGGACCACCACCAACAATAACCGCGCGTCTGCTCAGCCTCCCGAGCCTGCTCCAGTTGCGTACCGCCAGACACAGGGCCACACGGAACAGAATGAGACCGACAAGGCCACTCACATACCAGGTCGCTACCCAAATGCGCGAAAACTCCTGGCCAAGCTTGGCGAAGAAGGCGGTGGCCATCAACACGGCAAAAATGAGTGACCAGCCAGCGCAAATTCTTGCGACCTGTCTGAACAGGCTGGAGAAAATCGTGATGTCATAAAGCTGGAAGGCCTGAAAACTCAGCACCGAACCCGCTGCAGCCGCGAGAATAGCTATTGCATACAGAACATGGCCAACTTCATCGGTGAGCGAGGAGCCCGCATGGATATAGGAAAAGAAGATTCCGTAGCCGAGGCCCGCGATGAGAAGAAATTCGATGAGCCGGGCGCTGCCGATTACGACACGAGGTGAAATAAGGCTCGATCCGGAAGAAAACCGGAAGTTGCCAAGCCGTGGGCGCGGTGCCGCTCGCCGGTCCGCAGATTCGCGGCCGCGCAGACGCCGGTCCGTGATTGTTTCGTCTGAAGCTGAGATTTCAGACATGGAATTTGATGACCCGATACAGATGCGATGCCGAACGTTCGGCTCCGCAAATTCCCCTGATTACATACCTTTGCGCGACCCTGAGGTCGGCAAGACCCAGCATCAGGATTATCAGGAATAGGTCTGGGAAGTTTTAACTGCGCACCAACTCGAACAGCTGTCTCGGGATATAGTTAAGTGTGTATTTACATGCGGTATCTGCGGAACAAGTCACTCTTCGACGGGTTCGAGCAATCGGCTGACATAGAAATGAGTGATGTTGCGTGCCATGCCGCCAACCGTGAAGCGTTTGGATACCGCATTCTGAAGCGCATCGGCCCGCTCAACGAATGTGGCCGGGTTTTCCAGAAATGCCAGCATTTGCTGTGCGAGTGCATGGACATCGTCCGCCGGCACGAGCGCAACATCAGTGCCTTCGACAATTTCGGGAATGCCGCCGACATTTGTTGCAATAAGCGGCAAACGCGCCGCTGCCGCCTCCAGGACAATATAGGGGAGCGATTCCTGGCGCGATGGAACGACCAGACAATGCCCGCGCGCAAAGGCGGCGCCCGCTGGCACATGGCCGGCAAACGTTACCGCACCTGTCAATTCGAGTTTGGCTGCCAGAGCAGAAAACTTTCGCGCATCAGGCCCAGCGCCTGCGATAAACGCCGTTACGGGCCGCACTTTGCGGATCTCGGCAAGTGCGTTCAGCAAAATGTCGATACCCTTCAGTTGGCGCAGCTCACCGATGAATACAAAATCAGTCGCGCTTTCATCTAGGATAACGTCATAGAACTCCTGCGGTTTGAGCCCATTGGGAATGATGCGCATTTCACAGGTCGAGGCCCCGACATTTTCCTCGTATAGTCTTGCGGCATAGGCACTTTCAAAAATTATCCCATCGGTTTTGGCAGCGAGTTTGCGCTCAAGAGCCATGAAGACACGGCCTTGAAGCGTGTTAGGGCTGTAATGCAGTGCGCCGCCGTGGGGCGTATAGAAGGCCCGTATTTCCTGCCCCTTGCGCTTGAGAGTATCAGCCGCCAGACGCGCATAGGCGCCACCCTTGGCGCCGTGTCCGTGCAAGATCTGGGTCCTGGTTTCCTGAGCAATGCGCCGCACAGCCCTCGGCGCGGTGATATCACGGAATCCGATCTGTCGGCTCATCTCAACGCGCCTCACACCCAGCTCACACGATGTTTCTCCAAGGTTTCGAATGGCCGCCTCGGCCGATCTGCCGTAATCCCCTCTGTCGCAAATGACGCCGACTCGATGTCCCATATCCGCTTGCTCGGCGGCCAAATCGCAGACGTGGCGAAACAGGCCGCCGATGGGCGCACGCAGACAATGGAGGATGGAAAGGGCTCTGCTCAACGGTGGGTCACGTTGTTTGCGCCTTTGGAATTCCTAGAAGAACCGTTCCTTCACGGTGATCGTATCACCAGGCTGCATTGGCGAACCGACCGGAACCTTCCGGGTCATGGTGCCGCCATTGACTGGCCGGGTAAGCTGAACGCTAGACTTCTTTGCGCGCGCCGTAAATCCACCCGCAATCGCGACCGCGGTTTGCACCGTCATTCCAGCCACATACGGATATTGGCCGGCATTGCGCACTTCACCCATAATGAAGAATGGCCGGTGTCTCTCGACTTCGACGGTGACCTTGGGATCCTTCACATATTTGCGGCGCAAGGCCGATGCAATGCGGTCTTCAAGCTCAAACGTGGTGGCGCCGCGCGCCATTACCGCGCCGATGAGCGGCAGGGAAACATAGCCGCTGGCATCCACGGGATAAATCCGCGACAGGTTTTCCTGCCCAAAAACAATGACACGGAGCCGATCCCCGCTTCCCAGCCTGTATGCCGTTCCAATGCTCGAGGCTCTGTATGCAGCCGGTCTTAGCCGGGGCTGCAAGGCAATGGGTGGACCTGGGGCGACAGCCGGCATGCTGGAGCGCAGCTGGACCACCTTCTTTGTCCGGTGACCGGAGGTGGTCTTGTTGCAGCCGGTGAGAACCAAGCAAAAGGCGGCAAACAGAATGACAAGTCGGCTAACCATGTGAACCCATCTTCGATTGGCAAGGACCGATTCTAAAAATCCACCCTTTGTATGCCGAGCATGGTTAATAAACGTTAAGCATCCGTGCCGTCTTGAGCCAAGGCTTAAGCCTTTGGTTACTTGGAATCATTAGAACTAGATTTAGAGAGTTCAAAACGCGTGAGTGTTGATATGTACCCGACTTCCAGTCCAGTCGTTTCCGACGACATCGAAATTGCAGCATTGCTGCGTGCCATCAATCAAAGAAAGCTTACGATTGCTGTGCTGGCTCTCGCAGCGGGCATTGCGACATATCTTGCGCTGAGCTTCGTCACACCACTCTATTCATCGGAAGCACGGATTATTATCGAAAGGGAGGACAACTCCTTTACACGCCCAACTGCATCACGCACCGAACCTTCAAATGAGAGCACCCTGATGGACCAGGAGGCGGTCTCCAGCCAGGTGCAGGTGCTTCTTTCGCGTGACCTGGCGAAGAACGTTGTTGCTGAACTCAAGCTGGACCAGGACTCCGAATTCAACAAAGACGTCCGAAGCTGGGCGTTCTGGCGCAAAGTGACCATTTGGACCTCTTCCGACAAATCAGCAGCCGAAGCTGCCCTGCAGGAACGCGTGGTCGATGCATTTCTTGATCGGCTTTCGGTTTATCAGGTGCAGCGATCACGTGTAATTGCGATTGAGTTCCAGTCCCGAAATCCGAAAACCGCTGCTCTTGTCGCCAATACTCTGGCGGAGAATTACCTGACCTGGCAGCAAAGTGAAAAGCTGAAACAAACAAGGCAGGCCAGCGCGTGGCTGAGCGCGCAGATCAAGGATTTGACAAAAAAGGTCGAGGACGCCGACATCAAGGCGGAGCGGTTTCGTTCATCCACCGGCCTTCTCGAAGGCTCAAACAATATTACGCTCGATAACCAGCAGCTTTCGGAGCTGAACAGCCAACTCATTCTGGCAAAGGCGAAGCGAACCGAGGCCGAAGCGCGGGCGGCACTCATTCAGAAAATGCTCAAGGACAAAGGCGACGTGGCAAACGCGGCCGATGTCATGAACTCGCGGCTTATCCAGAGGCTCCTGGAGCAGCGTATACGCGTTCAACGGACACTCGCGGAACTGTCCGCAACTCTATTGCCATCCCATCCGCGAATAAAACAACTGAACTCAGAACTCGCGGATCTGAGGAGGCAAATTCGCCAGGAAGCACGCAAGGTCGTGTCGAGTTTGGAAAGCGAGTCGCAGATTGCCGGCGCCCGTGAGAGGTCTTTGCGCGAGAGTTTGGCGCAGCTCAAGAATTCCGCGTCAAAGGCAAATGAAAGCCAGATCAAACTCCGCGCGCTGGAAAGGGAGGCAACGGCGAACAGAGAGGTACTCGAATCCTATATGGCGCGTTATCGCGAAGCGACGACCCGCAGCGACTCTGCTTCAGTACCAGCGCATGCCAGCATCATTTCCCGGGCACACATCGCAAGCAAACCTTCATTTCCGCAAAAGGGTCCGCTTTCCCTGTTGGCCGCCGCGGCTGTCGCGTTGCTGGGATTGGCATATGCGGTCGCCAACGAACTGATCGCTCCCCAGAATTCGGGCGTCCAACGTTACGCCACTGCCGCCCGCACTCGTGAGGCCGTTGCCCAATCTGATTTGCCTCCCCAAATGCCTCAGCCAGAATTGTTGATTGAAAAGTCACCCGCCAATATTGCGCGCCGGCTTTCCACCAAAGCTTCCGGTCGTGTCATTGTGATGCCCGCATCATCCGGCGTCGAAGCAGCCGACCAGGCAATCGATGTGGCTCGCAACATCGTCGGACGTGGCAAACGGGCAATCCTCGTCGATGCATTGAGTGAGGGCGATCATATTGCCCTGGCACTCGACCTCCCGGAATCTCCAGGCGTTCACGAGCTGCAATCAGGAAAGGCGAGTTTTGAACGCTGTGTGCGCCGTGATCCCTCCAGCAATCTGCATGTGATTTCGGGCACCTTGGCGCCGCGTCAGATGGTTCACCTTGATGCACACGCATTCAGCCGAATGCTGGCAGCGCTCGATGCCGCCTATGAGTTCGTCATCGTCTATGTCAGTGCAAACGAGTTTCAGGTGATGGCAAATAACCCGCCAGCGTCACCCGGCGATATCGTGATTGTTGCGGGTGCGGCAGAAACCAGTGACGAGGCGCATTGGCTTGGAGACAGAATAGTGGGGGCCTATTCGAGCGCTCAAAACGTCTTTGTGTTGGAACAGAGTGCGAAGCCGTTTCTGTCAATGCCTGACATGCCATTCCTGAAACGGATGTCTGCGGCCTAGGGACTCCTAAGCCGGTTCAGCAGAACGTCCGTAAATTCTGCGGCGAACATTCTGCGCCAAAGCCCAAAGGGCAGGGCGGGTTTTTATGAACCGTTTTGCGCCCGCAAGAAATGCAATTGGCGCAGTCAGGATATAACCACGCTCATCGAAAGCAATGATGTTCTCAAACAGGGGAACATCGACATCACACCACTCGTCTTTGTGACGTGCATGGCCTGCACCCATATCGAAAAAGGTCAGGCCCCTCCTGCACGCATCTTCAATTTGGTGATGCAGTAGAATTGTCCCGGGCGAAAATTTGCGGGTTGGTCCGTCATGGATGGATGTCAGAAGTGTGGTGAACCTGTCCCTGAAACGGATTCCGCAGCAGATGGCTGCAAACTTGGAATCGGTTTTCAGATAGCCAATCTCCAGCGTGCCTTGCTCTCCGGTCGGACGCGCAGCAAGGTCGTGATAGAAAGCCCGGTGATGCGGGTCGGAAAAGGCATCTGTAATTCCCTGTTCTGCAAATTGGCGTGTCTTCTGACGGAAAAA
>DEIT01000156.1:0-1816 GCA_002352635.1 Hyphomicrobiaceae bacterium UBA2767
AAGTCATAGTGAACCAGTGACAGGCTTAGATCATAGGGCCAGAACTTGACGAAGGATGCAAACGCCGCCATCCCCAGGATGCCGATCAGAAACACCGACATCATGATGCAAAATATAAGCAGTGCAGTATCGCGCGTCTTGTGCGGTTTGGGGTGATACGGCACGGCGCGCGCAGACAGCAGGGCCACCTGTTTCTTCTGCACATGGCGGTCAATGACAAACGAAAAAAGTGCAGGAATGAGCAACACCAGCCCGACGACCGCACCCATGGAAAAATTCTGCTGACCGACGACCTGCTTGTAGATGTCGGTCGCGAGCACATTGTATTGCCCGCCGATCACTTTCGGCACGCCAAAGTCGGTGATGGTCAAGGTGAAAGCCACAACGGCTGCGGAAACGATGCCATAAACGGCGCCCGGCAGGGTGACCGTGAAGAAGACCCGCACCGGTGCGGTGCCAAGCGCTTCTGCCGCCTCATACAGCCTGGCGTCTGTTGTCGAAAGGGCCGTCACCATGATCATCAAGACGTGGGGAAAGATGTAAAAAACCATGGCGATCATGATGCCGATCGGCCCATAGATGGTCTCGCCAAACAGCAGCCCCTTGATAACGCCCTGATTGCCGAACAGATAAATGAGCGAAATGGCCGGCAGCAGAGATGGCGCCAGGATCGGAATGGTGGCAATCGCCCGGAAGGTTTTCTTTAGCGGCATGCAGGTGCGCGTCAGCCCATAGGCAAAAACGAACGCGAGCGCGCAGGCGATGACCATGGTCAGAACGGCAATGGTCAAGGAGTTGGTGATGGACTGCACCAGCCCGACAGATGTGAAGTATTCCTGAAAATTGGCAAGCCCGACAAAATTGCCCTTGTCGTCCTCGACACTCTTCTTCAACAGCGCATAGAGCGGTAGCGCTAAAAACGCGAACAGAGCGATGATGATTGAGGAAACGCCGCCCAGCAGGGCCCAGGTTTCCACACCGCCGTTACGCAGCCGTGCCCAGCGGGACGAGCTCTTGGTTTCGCGGACAGTTACATCAGCCACGCTCATGCCGGTGTGCCCTTACCGTTCGACCCAAAGACCTGCAGGCGTTCTTTCGGCAAAGCGACATTGAGTTTCGCACCGCGCTCAAGCTTGAAATCACGCATTAGATTGATCGAGAAATCAGCAATCAGCTCCTCGCCGCTCTTACCACCCACGTCGAGGGTCGCGCGGCAGAAAGAACCCAAAAACTCCACATCGCGGATTGCCATTGAGTAGCGATTGGTCTTGACGCGTGCCAGATCACGCACTGCCACATCCTCCGGCCTGATGCAGACAACCACCTCATCGCCCTTCTTGAACCGTTCGGCCCCCCCATCCAGTGCGATATCCATGCCTCCGACTTTCACATGGTCTTTGCGCACTATCTCACCGTGCAGGAAATTCATGGCGCCGATGAAGTCGGCCACATAAGGACTAACGGGATTGCGGTAAATTTCCATGGGCGTACCGACCTGCTCGATAAGCCCGTCACTCATCACCACAATCCGGTCGGCCATAGACAGCGCCTCTTCCTGATCGTGGGTCACCATGACGGTGGTGATGCCGAGGGAGCGCTGGAGTTCCTTCATTTCATGGCGCAGGCGCTCGCGCACCTTGGCGTCGAGCGCGCTCAACGGCTCGTCTAGGAGCAACATGCCTGGTGATGTTGCCAGCGCGCGCGCCAGCGCGACACGCTGCTGCTGACCGCCTGAAAGTGCGGCAGGGTATTTGTCGTCGGACCCTTCAAGACCGACGAGTTGCAACAACTCCTCGACCCGCGCATTCACCGCAGC
>DEIT01000156.1:1908-4167 GCA_002352635.1 Hyphomicrobiaceae bacterium UBA2767
GATGTCTGGAAATCGAGCCCGGCGATCGCCCGCAAGAGAGTTGTCTTTCCGCAGCCTGAGGGGCCGAGAAAACAGATGAGTTCACCCTCAATGATGTCCAGCGACACATCCTGCAGCGCGGTGAAGTCGCCAAACATCTTGGACACGTCGCGAATTTCCAAAAAAGCCCGACCTTTTTCGGCCGCGACCTTCGCCTTGGTTTTCGGCTTACGTGCCATCAATTCCTTCCCCCCAAATCAATAACCCCCGGCCAGTTTAGCGCCGGCCGGGGGTTTAAGCTATGCGTTCATGCGCTGGATTGAACCGTCTATTTCTTTTTCGGCTCAGACTTTGAGTCGTAGCGCTTCTTCCATTCGGCCAGAATCCGCTTGCGGTTCTTTGCTGCCCACTGGAAGTCGTTCTTGATCATCTTCTTGTCGAGATCCGCTGGAAAGAATTTCACCGGCTTGGCGACGCCAGGATAGGCCACAACGGCATAGGCGTCGTTGTAGAGTACGTTGGTGTCTTTCGCGACTGACCAATCTGCGAATTTCTTCGCTGCATCGGCGTTTTTGGCGCCCTTTACCAGGCCAAAACTCTCAAGGTCCCAACCAACGCCTTCGGTCGGCGCAACTGTCAGAACCGGTGCGCCCTTGGCTTTCAGCTGCGCGCCCTTGTAGGCAAACGAAACGCCAATCGGGAATTCGCCCTTGCCGGCCATCTTGCATGGCTTGGAACCGGAATGGGTGTAGATACCGATGTTCTTATGGAGGTCATCCATAAACTTCCAGGCTTTCTCTTCACCCCACATCTGAAGCCAGCTTGAGACATCGAGGAAGCCGGTGCCGGATGACGCCGGGTTCGGCATCACGATGTGGCCCTTGTAGACGGGCTTGGTGAGGTCGGCCCAGCTTTTCGGGATCGGCAGGTTTTTTGCTTTCGCTTCCGCCGTGTTCACACAAATCGAAGCGATCCAGGCGCGCTGGCCAACCCACGATGGCGGCTTGGAGGTATCGACGAATTTGACATCGAGCTTTTCAACACCCTTAGGCGCATAGGGCTCAAGAATCCCGGCATCTTTCAACAGCAGCAGACTGGTGGCAGCGAGACCCCACACAATGTCCGCCTGCGTGTTTTTGCCCTCGGCCAGCAATTTGGCTGTCATGATGCCCGTGGAATCGCGCACCCATTTGATCTTGATACCTGGGTGTTTCGCCTCAAAGGCCTTGGCAAACCCGGTGAGCTCTTCCGGCTCCACCGCAGTGTAGACAATAAGGTCTTCCGACTTGGCAGCCCCCGTAAATACCGACCCTGCCAGGACGGCGCCGAAAACGGACAGACTGAGACGTTTTAAAAATCCAGACTTCATATGCTTTCTCCCATTACATGCACTCAAACTGAACACCCGAAGGCATCGCGAAAACTCAAACGCAATTCTGTTGGCGTAGGTGTTGCTCGTCCCGGTAAGACAATTGCACTAGTTGCAATAGTTAGATGAAGGTTCAATGACACCTACCTTGCTCGGCACTTCCACCCCTGAGCGAGCCAATTTGCAGCATGATCACACAGGGGGTACCGGCGGCCAAATTAAATCACGCTAAGACCTTGTGGCATCCCCATTGACCCGATTTTCAGGGCGCAATCCTACTGCTTGACCAATGAGAAAGCGGGCGGATACCATAAGTCAAACTATTTGAACTAATGATATCCATAGGTGTTGGCGATGTACTACTACCAACTGCGCGCCTTTCATGCCGTTGCAACCTATGGCGGCTTTTCCAAAGCCGCACGCAAACTCAATATATCGCAACCCGCAATTTCAGATCAGGTCCGCAAACTCGAGGGCTGGTTCAACATTCGTCTGTTCGAGCGCAAGCGCCGTTCGGTTGTCCCGACGGAGCTGGGTCTGCGCTTGTTCGAACTCACCAAACGCATGTTCGAATTGGAGAACGAGGCTGTTGAGCTTCTGTCCGAAAGTGAAGCCTTGCGCACGGGTTCATTGCGTATGGCAGCGGACGCGCCGCTCCATTCGGTAAATCTGATTGGGGCGTTTCGCGATGCTTATCCCGGTATTTCGCTCAAGTTCAGCATCGGCAATGCGGACGATGTCCTATCCTGGCTCTATGACTTCAATGCCGATGTCGCCGTTCTGGTTGATGTCCCCGATGACCCCCGGCTACAGAGTATGCCATTGCGGACAGACCCGTTGGTTGCATTCGTTCCCAAGTCCCACAGATGGGCGAAGCGTCGGACCATTACGCTCAAGGAGCTCTGCTCAGA
>DEIT01000156.1:4198-6189 GCA_002352635.1 Hyphomicrobiaceae bacterium UBA2767
CGATTGAAATCGCGCTTGAAGCGGAAGGCCGCGCCGCCGCGCGGGAGGCGGTTGCCGCAGGTATTGGCGCCGGAGTCGTCTCCAAAGCCGATTTCGGATTCGACTCACGCTTGATGGCAATCACCTTGAGCGACAGCAATGCGTCAATGACGGAGAATCTTGTGTGCCTGAAGGAACGCGCAAAACTCAGAACAGTTGCCGCGTTCTGGGAACTGGCGACCAACCATGAAAAAAACGTCGCCGAAACACAGTAAACTCGCGCAGCCGCAATGGGTCTGACCATTGCGGCAATGGTGCTGTTGTCGGCGGCCATTCACCCTGTCTGGAACCTGTTCCTCAAGAAAGAACCTGATACGCAACTCGGGTATCTCGGTCTCACTGTGGTTCTCGCCATCTGCGGACTTGTCCACTCGCTGCTGGCCGGCTCAGACCTTTCGGCAGCCGGAACCGTCATGCCGCTTATCTTCGTCTCCTGGTGCGGCCAGATCCTCTACGGCATCTGTCTCACCGCAACACTCTCGCGCGGCGATTTGTCTGCCTATTACCCCATCATCCGCGCCTCGCCCGTGTTCATCGTTATCGTTGGCATGACGCTGCTGGGCGCGAGTTACTCATGGTACGTGCTGCTTGGCATTGCGATGGCGGTCGCAGGCGGATTTCTTTTGCTCTATCGGAGGGGCACGCATTTTCTCGACGATCCGCGTACTCTCATGCTGGCGCTTCTGGCGATGTCCGGCACGGGAATCTACTCCATTGCCGATTCACGGCTGATGCAAACGCTCGAACCTCAGGTTCAGTTGTTCTGGGTCGAGCTATTGCTCGTGCCGGTCTATCTGACTCTGTTTCTGCATCGGCGTACGCACACACGCTACGAAGATGAGCGGCCGATCCTGCGGCGAGCCGCGATGCTGATTGTTCCCGGCATCATGGCCTACGGGTCCTACTATCTCATCCTGACGGCCTACCATATGGGGGCCGAAGTCGCGGCCGTGACATCCGTAAGGCAAGCCTCAATCCCGATTTCAGTTATGCTTGGCGGGTTTTTCCTGCGTGAGGGCGCAATCACGCGTCGGCTGCTCGCGGCAACTTTACTGGCTGCCGGGATCATCGTCATTATTGTTCTTGGATAAAATGACCACACACCTTGCGCAGATCGACGGCACTGAGCCGCCACAAATCCCGCTGCTCTACAGGCGGCAGGAGGGGCCGTTCCGCGAGCTCGATCTGCTCGCAATCGGCTCTGTGCTGCTGGTGGTTCTGGTAATCCTCGGGCTTCGGAGACTGCTAAAAAAGCGGCGCTAGACGACCAGCGCGCCCTTCAACTTTTCACACGCTCAAGCTTGGTATCGTAGGGCGTCCGCAGGGCGGCCTTTGCCGGGAAGATTTCACCGGCAATATCAATCTCGAATGAACCCTCTTCGATGAACGCCTTGTCGACGCCAGCTTCATGATTGACGTAGCCCAAGCCCACCGCGCTGCCGAGGGTATGGCCATATGCGGCCGATTCAATCTCCCCGACCGGCTTCCCGTCCCGCAAAATCAGTTCACCCCCCCAGAGCAATGGCTCAGCGTCCTCAAGCATAAACAATATAAGGCGGCGTTTGAGAGGCTTGCCCCTCAGCTTGGTCAGCGCAT
This sequence comes from Hyphomicrobiaceae bacterium UBA2767, assembly GCA_002352635.1. Taxonomy (GTDB): domain Bacteria; phylum Pseudomonadota; class Alphaproteobacteria; order Rhizobiales; family Methyloligellaceae; genus UBA2767. The sequence goes on from DEIT01000156.1 coordinate 5,834, forward strand.
CACGTCCGAGAAAATCGCCCTTGTCGAAATCGACCGCGAAAGAGAGGCCGGCTTCATAGGGCGTCACTTCCGGTGTCAGTTCGTGTCCCCATGACCGATAGGCTTTCTCCACGCGCATGGATTCCAGAACGTAGTAGCCGGCATGAGCCAGGCCCAAATCTTCGCCAGCAGAAACGGTCAGATCGTAGACAACATTTGCAAATTCAACCGGCACATAGAGTTCCCAGCCGAGCTCACCCACATAGGTCAGACGGTTGGCACGAACACGCGCCTGCCCCACCGAAATCTCCCGGCTTGTCGCAAACGGGAAAGCGTCGTTAGAGAGGTCGTCCGATGAAATGCGGGAAAGCAGCTCG
>DEIT01000203.1:0-6505 GCA_002352635.1 Hyphomicrobiaceae bacterium UBA2767
CACCAAAAATCCGGTCATAATGGTGCTTTGGGGCCTGATCGTAGCGATTGGACTGGTGATTGGCATGGCGGTATTTTTTGTCGGCCTGGCCATTGTCATGCCAATACTCGGTCATGCCACCTGGCACCTTTATCGGAAAGTGGTGCAAGTCTAGTGGGAGGCGCTGCCTCATGATTGATCAGGTGTCGGGTTTTCAATACCCTAGCATCGCATGGTAGGCAGCAACCCAAGCGAAGCACATCCCCGCAGCACGGATCCCAGTGACTATCAGGCTGTGCCGCGCGATGTGGCGGCCATGGCCAAGAGCTTCGTAACCGGCGATACGGTCGCACCGCATGCGCATGCACGACACCAGGTGCTTTACGCGATTGAGGGCGTAATGCGGGTGGCGACTGCGCGCGAGGCATGGATCGTCCCGCCAGACCGCGCGCTCTTCGTCCCGGCCGGCCTTGAACACGGTGTCGCTTTGCGGGGAAACGTGGAGATGCGCACGCTCTTTATCAGGCCGGGGGCGCATCCCGATCTTCCCGAAGCACCGGTGGTGCTGGATATATCTTCGCTGCTGCGAGCCCTCATCCTTGCACTGCTGGACGAGCCAATTCTCTATGAGGAAGAGGGCCGCGGCGGTTTCCTCGCCGCCCTTATTCTCGATGAATTGGCACGTGCGCGGCAATTGCAGCTCGTCATCCCCATGCCCAGCGATGACCGCCTCAAACGGCTTTGCAAGGAACTGCTTGAGAACCCGTCACGCGGGGAGACGCTCGACCAGTGGGCTGAAACATCGGGAGCAAGTGCCAGGACGCTGTCGCGGCTGTTTACGCAGGAGGTCGGGCTTACTTTCACCCAGTGGCGTCAAAGAGTGCGGTTTCACAATGCCATGGAAGCCATTGTACGCGGTGAGCCGGTGGGGCAGGTGGCGCATGCTAATGGTTATGAGAGTGCCAGCGCTTTCACTGCTGCATTCCGCAAGGCGTTCGGCGTGACGCCCGCCAGGCTGGGCAAGTAGCCGCGCTATCTGAAAGCCATTTGTTGCGTTGCCAATTGCGAAAAAGCGCCGCCGGGCGGTAGGCCCGGCGATGCCTCTGTCTTCACCAGTTCACTGCAAGGAATGCTGAATTGCTGCGTGCATGATCTGGAGGGCTAACGGCAGCGAGGGCGGCCCGGAACCGGTGCGCAAGGACGCTTGCGCAGACGTTTGCCAATCGGACCGGGATCCTTGTGCGTTGGCCTTGTGTCGTAGCTGTGCATCGCACCGTGATGATAAATGGGACCACCGGCCTGCATCGTGGCGCCACGATGCTGCTGTGCGGATTTCGCAGTCGCCTGAAAGCTGAATGCCTGCGCGCTGTGCGAACTGAGCACACTGGCCGCACCAGCGGCGATAACCATCGCGAAAAATCCGCGCCGGCTCATCAATTTCGTGTCCATGACAATCGCGGCGGGAACGCGGCTCTGAGCTCAGACGCCGAAAAACTCGCGCGCTTCATCAGGGGTTGCAACTTCCGCACCGATCTCGCGGATGATACGTGCGGCGCGCTCGACCAGCGCCGCGTTGGATGGCGCAAGGACGCCGCGCTCCATATAGAGGTTGTCCTCCAGTCCGACGCGCACATGCCCCCCGGAGATGACTGTCGCCGCCACGATGGGAAACTGGTGTTGCGATATTCCGAATGCGGACCAGACGGCGTTCGGCGGAAGCATGTCGCGCATATGGAGAAGCGACTCCGGTGTTGCGGGTGCGGCGTAGGAGATGCCCATGCAGAGCTGGAACATGGGTGGTTCTTTCAGATGTCCCTCGGCAATCAACCGTTTGGCGAGAACAATATGGCCGGTATCAAAGGCCTCCAATTCGGGTTTGACGCCTGCCTCAGTGATCAATTTTCCCATCTCGCGCAGGTGCTCGGGTGTATTCACGAATACCTGCTCGCCGAAATTGAATGAGGCGACGTCCAGCGTGCAGATGGGCGGCTTCAGCGAAAGGACATGCTTCACACGCTCCGCCGGGCTCTTCAGCGCTGTGGTGGGATCAGGGATGGATGGATCGTCTTTCCCAGGCACAAACCGCGCACCGGGACCGGTAGTCAAATTGATTATGACATTCGTGCCGGCGTCCTTGATGCGTTCGACGGTTTCCGCATAGAGGTGTTCCTCCATGCTGGCGAGCTTGGTTTCGGGATCCCGCACGTGAATATGCACGATCGAGGCCCCCGCATTCGCGGCATCAATGGCAGACTGCGCAATCTCTTCCGGCGTTGCGGGAATCGCCGGGTTCTTGCTGCAGGTATCCTGCGATCCGGTCAGCGCACAGGTAATGACGACTTTTCGCGACATGGCTTCCCCCTTCTTCGCCAGGACTTACAAGGTCGCGTGTCGCGCGCGCGCACCGCGTTCGATGCCCGCCATGATCAGCTTGTCGAGCTTGAGGGTTTCGCCGATCAGCGCAAGCAGGCGAAGTTCTTCCTGTGTGACCTTGAGATCGGCTGCCGCAACCTCTACCGCAAGCGCATAGGCCGTCTCGCGGAGCTTCTCAGGAACGGCAGTACCGATCTGTGCGAGCGTTTCATCCAGTCCATCGGCGGCCGAAAGCATTTCGCCACAGTTCTTTGCTGTTTCCATCAAATTGTCCGTGTCGTAATCGGAGAAAATCGGCAAATGGGAAACCATCTGCCCGATCCGGGAGAATTCAGAATCCGTCATGTGGCGGTCGACCGCCGCCATTGCGACCATGACGTAGATGAGTGCTTCGTGGTGGTTGAGGTTCGGCATGGGCGAGGCTCCCCGGTGCGGTTTTGAGTGTTCGATAAGTTTAGCGAGCAGATGTAGAGATTGGGGCGGAATGGTCAAGGTTTGTTTGCGTCTCAATTGTTGCGCGCAGATTGCCGGATGCGCTGCGCCGGGCGATTGACGCATACCCGCCACGGGCCTAGGTTCGCGCGCATCATGAGCAAAGTATTTGACAGCGCAGCCGCAAAGCTTGCCGAGGACAGCAGGGCGTGGCCGTTTGACGAGGCGCGCAAGCTTCTGGCGCGGCTAGAGAAGCTGCAAAAGCGCCCCGAAACCGTGCTGTTTGAAACCGGCTACGGTCCCTCAGGGCTGCCGCATATCGGGACGTTTGGTGAAGTTGCGCGCACGACTATGGTGCGGTACGCGTTTCGTGTGCTGACGGAAGACAAATGGCCGACCCGGCTGGTCTGTTTTTCCGACGACATGGACGGCCTCAGGAAGGTGCCGGACAACATTCCCAACGCGCACATGATTGCGCCGCATCTCGACAAGCCGCTCACCTCCGTGCCCGATCCGTTTCAGACCGATACCAGTTTTGGCACCCACAATAACAATCGGCTCAAGGCGTTTCTTGACGAGTTCGGTTTCGAGTATGAATTTTTTTCCGCCACAGAGTGTTATCGGGAAGGCCTGTTCGACAAGACGCTGCTCAGGATCCTGGCGAATTACGACAAGATCATGGATGTGATCCTGCCCACGCTTGGCGAGGAACGCCGAAAGACCTATTCGCCGTTCCTGCCGCTTTGTCCGCGCACGGGCAAGGTCCTGCAGGTGCCGATGATTGCCCGCGACCCCGACGCCGGGACCGTTACCTATGTAGATCCGGATACGTCTGAAGAAATAACCACCTCCATCACCGGCGGGGCGGTCAAATGCCAGTGGAAGGCCGACTGGGCCATGCGCTGGGTGGCGCTCGGCGTTGATTATGAGATGGCGGGTAAGGATCTGATCGACAGCGTCAGGCTGTCAGGAGCGATAGCGCGTATTCTGGGTGCCGTTCCCCCGGAAGGGTTCTCCTACGAGCTGTTTCTCGACGAGAATGCTCAAAAGATATCCAAGTCACGCGGCAATGGCCTCACCATTGAACAATGGCTCACATATGCAAGCCCCGAGAGCCTTTCCCTCTACATGTTCCAGAGTCCGCGCAAGGCCAAGCGGCTCTATTTCGACGTGATCCCCAAAGCGGTCGATGAATATCTTGCACATCTGTCAGGTTACCCGGGGCAGGAACCGGAAAAGCAGGTCGCCAATCCCGTCTGGCACATTCATTCAAGCACGCCACCCCAGGCCGAGCTTCCTATCAGTTTCAACCTGTTACTCAATCTGGTGAGTGCGTCTAACTCTGAGGAACCGCAGGTCCTGTGGGGCTTTATCCAGCGCTATGCGCCAGGCGCGACACCGCAAGAGCACCCCTTGCTTGATAATCTTGTGGGCTACGCAATCAAATATTTCCATGATTTCGTGAAGCCGACCAAACAGTATCGCGCACCGACCGAAACAGAGCGTGCCGCGCTCGCTGATCTCGACGAAAAGCTCTCGCATGTTTCGAAAGACGCAAGCGGAGAAGACATCCAGAGCATTGTCTATGAGGTTGGTAAGGCGCATGATTTTGAAAACCTGCGAGACTGGTTCAAGGCGCTTTATGAGGTGCTGCTCGGACAGTCTCAGGGCCCGCGTTTCGGCAACTTCGTCGAGCTCTATGGGGTCGAAGAGACCCGCGCGCTGATCGAGCGCGTGCTTAAAGGCGAAGACCTGAGCGCGGCTTGATTGTGTTCCGCGAGCCTTCGCGATTGGAAAGGACCTGCGTCCATGCGCATTGAAGCAATCCCCGTCGGCCAGAACGCTCCATACGACGTCAACGCCATCATTGAGATTCCCCATGGAGGTGTCCCGATCAAATACGAGCTCGACAAGGACTCCGGCGCCATGGTCGTCGACCGGTTTCTGCACACGCCGATGCACTATCCGGCAAATTATGGCTTCCTGCCGCACACGCTTTCAGAAGATGGCGATCCGACCGACATCCTTGTCGTCGGTCAGGTACCCGTTATGCCCGGAGCAATTCTGCGGTCCCGGCCAATCGGCGTGCTGGTGATGCAGGACGAAAAGGGGCTGGATGAAAAGATCCTGGCTGTTCCCCATGACGATCTCTCGCCTTTTTATCGGGATATTTCCTCCTACCGGGATCTGCCGGAAATTCTGATCAATCAGATTGGACATTTCTTTGAGCACTACAAGGATCTTGAGAAGGACAAGTGGGTGAAGATCGTTCGCTGGGGCGAGGTAGAAGAAGCCCATCAGTTTATCCGCGACGCGATTGCACGCCACGATGGCTAGAGAGGAAAGCGCCAGTGGCGACAACATGATTGTCGCCCGATATGGTGACGCATACTGACCGAAGACGAGGGGTGAGCCATGACTTTCATCGAAGCCGTAAAAACGTGTTTTTCGAAATACGCAACCATCAGGGGTCGCGCTGCGCGGCCGGAATACTGGTGGTGGATTTTATTCGTCTTACTCGTCAGCCTGGTTACACAAACCATTGATGCGACTGTCATTGCGCCCGCGCTTGGCATACCCGCATTTGGTGAAGATGGGGGGCAGCCGCTCAGCATGCTCGTCAGCCTGGTCCTGCTGGTGCCGGGCCTCGCCGTCAGCGTGCGCCGCCTGCATGACATCGACCGATCAGGATGGTGGATGCTTATCGTCCTGATCCCGATCATTGGTTTGCTTGTGATGCTCTATTGGGCGGCTCAGTCGGGCACCGATGGTGCAAACCGGTTCGGTCCTGGCGGCGAGCGGGATGCGGTGTTGTAGGCCACGCTACGGAAACCCGATGCGCCATCATGTCCCTCCGCCTGCTTGACGCAAGTCAAGGCAGGATCAGCGCAACAGGCCAATTGTGCGACGGTCGAACGCGAATAGACGCGTTCGCTCGGTAGCAAAAAAAACCTGGATATCTGTCCCATGAACATCATTCTCGTACCCACCGATGGATCAATCGCCGCGGAGAAGGCGCTCGACGTCGCCCTTGATCTGGCGGAAAAACATGATGCTGATATCAAGCTGTTTCACGTGCTGTTGCGCGATAAGGAACCTGAAGAGCTGCTGACTCTGCCTGACCTCGCTGTGGAGCAGGAGAGCGTGGCGCAGGAACTTTCCGGCCTCGTGGACATGCCGAAAGCGCCCCATTCTGCTGAGGAGCTGATGTCGGGGCAGCCCGCACCCGACCATCCGGTATCAGAAAACCTGTTGCAAAGCATTGGGGCACATGTGCTGCAGCGCGCCAGTTCGCGTGCGGCGTCACGCGGCGTTAGAGCTGAAGCCCTTCCCTATAGCGACGGTGCTGCCGCGGCAGCCATTGTCTCCACCGCCAAAGCAGAGGCGATTGATACGATCGTCATGGGGACGCGTGGATTGCGCCAGATCGAAGCCGTCGCGTTCGGGAGCGTGTCGCAGGAAGTCTGCCGTTCAGTTGATTGCACCTGCATCGCCGTGCACTGAGGCGGGCCACTAACGCGCCGCAGACGGGTTTACTCGGCTGCCTCGGCAGCGGAAGCCGTCCCAAGCCATTCAGGCTTGTCGCCGCCCAAAACAGGCGTCGGCCGGGTCCATTGGGTGGGCGTTTCCGAAATGTGCAGGATGGGTCCCAGATGCCGCAGCGGCCCGGTGGCGGGGTGGGTCTCGATGCGAATAGCGTTGAGTTCGTCTTCGCCCAAAT
>DEIT01000203.1:6615-7245 GCA_002352635.1 Hyphomicrobiaceae bacterium UBA2767
GCTCCCAGATAACCGGTGGTGTAGTCGCACGCGGCGCCCGGAAGTAGTGCCGGACTGTCATCTCCACCTTCATGGCAGATACCTGTCACGGTCTGTGCGATCTGCTCCCAGCCCGCGCGGCGGCTGAAGGGGCCGTCGGCGCCAAAGCAACTGATTGAGAGCGTGACGATACCCGGACGAAGTTCCGCCAGATCCTCCGGGCCGAACCCAAGACCACTGAGGATGCCGGGGCGATATCCCTGAGAAAAGACATCCACACCACGCACCAGGTCTTTCAGCCGATCAGCGCCTTCACGCGTCTTGAGGTCGAGATAGCAGCTTCGCTTGCCGTGACTCGTATCGATGACGTGTTCGTCGATCTGCGGCAGGTTTTCGGCCGTCACCATCAGGACATCCGCGCCATGTTCGGCAAGTGTCCGCGCGGCGACCGGTCCTGCGAGGATGCGCGTGAGGTCGAGCGCGCGGATGCCGTTTAAAGGACGCTCGCCCTGCGGAAACGGTTCGGGCTCGCTGTCGCCGACCTTGATGATTTCGACAATCGGTTTCGCTTGCAGAACCTGACCATGCGGATGCTCAAGCCATTCTTCATGTGAGCGCACCATGGCGCCGCAACCACGCGCCTCGTCGATC
>DEIT01000203.1:7365-21060 GCA_002352635.1 Hyphomicrobiaceae bacterium UBA2767
TTGAAAACGCCGTCGGGATCAGGGCGCTGCATATAGCGTGAACTGCGCAGGGCGGCGGCAGCGTGGCGTGTGTCGATCGCCACATTCTGGAGTCGTCCGGTTTTCATCTCCCAGATATCGGAAACTGCAACGCCAATGCCTGCCAGCACTGCGGCGCAGGTGTCGCCAATTCTGAAACGCGTCGAAAGGACAGGGTCTGCCCCGGTGATCGTTACTTCGGGGGCACTCGGCATGCCCGCACCGCGGATGCCCATGACCTCTTCGAATGCGTTTGTCATACGCCAGCCCTCGTACCCAAATGGAATGTCTACACTATCAGCCGACCGCGGAGACCTCCAGCCGGACCCTCAATCGCGTTCCAGCGATGCCAGCTCAAGAATGAGCTTGCGGCGCACGGCCTCCGCGAAGCGCTTCGCGCTGTCGACTGTCACGACGAAGCTGCCGGGCCCGCCGATTATCTTCTTCGCGAAAGCTTCTTCCAGATCGTAGGCGATGGGTTGTCCGCTGCAATCATCGTCGCGGCACAACACGGCGAGACCGTTGATGGTAATACCGGCGGCGAGCGCCTGAGCGCGGCCCTCTTTGATTGGGATGCCCGACCAGTTGTTGGCGCTGTCGGCGGAAAAATCGATGATTTTTCGCAAACCCTCATATTGGTTCCGGACGATCTGGCGCTGCCCCTCGGCCAAAGCCGCCCCTATGGCATTCATTCCGTAGGTAATGCGCTCGGGCGCAAGCAGGCGCTTTGCAAAGATATTTGCGCTTGCGGGCCCGTCAATCACCACCCACGGCACGATCACGTCCTGTGAACGGTCGTCGGCCCATTCGATGAAGGTAACGGCGATTTTTGCCAATGCGCCTCGCCTGATCGCGTCCAGTACGTCAGGGTGGCGGATCGCGTCCGCGTAGCCCTGGCGTTGAAATGTGATCTCGGCATCGTCTATGGAAAGTGACGCATCCGCCATGAAAACAAGTTCCACATCCACCTGTTCCAGGGCGTGAGTCGGGAAAGCTGCAAGTGCCATTGCGCCTGTGAGCGCTGCGAGTGTGCGAAAAAGGTGCCTGAATGCGGGATGCGTTTGTCTCATGCCCCCAACTGTAGCGCCTAAAGTCCGAACCGCTCCGTGATACCGGCGAAGATCGCCTTGCGGTCGTTCTGACTGATGCCGAGCGCGCCGGCGATATCACCAAGGCAAGCGGTCTCGCCTTCGGTCAACGCATGGTCACAGATCGTGACCAGAAACGCGCCGGCAAGAATATGTTCCTTTGATGCGTCGCTGACCCCGCGCGCCTTGGCAATCTCCCCAAGGGCGGATTTCTTGTCGCGCTCGACAAGCTCGGCGGCGTGGATCACCGGCCGGAAATTCATCTTTTCCCCCGACATCCGGCCGAACAGATCGGCGACGAATTTCATTTCACGGTGGTCAATGCTGCCGTCTGACGCTGCTTCCAGGAGCATGGCCGTCCACAGCGCGTGACGGCTCACTTCTACCTCATCTGCAGGCAGTTTCGCCCAGCCTTCAAGCAATGTCGAGGTAAGTGCCTGCTGCCTCTCAACGAGCGTTTTCTCGCCTGTCTGCTGGATCGTAAACGGGCTTGGCAGGGTTTTAGCCAGCTTCTGATAGCGGCGGTAGAGGATGAACAGCGCGATACACGGAATAAGGATTGCCGCGACAATGAAGAGGGCCACAATGATCGGAAAGAGTTCTGAGTCGAACATGCCTGTTTCTTTTCAAATTTCGAAGGGCGGGAAAATTCGGTGATGGCAGTACGCTTGCCCGCCGGCTCGCCCCCTTGTGCCGACGCTGGTCAATGAGATTAGTCGGATTCTTGCGGTTTCGCTAGGAGGGGAAAGGGGGCTGGGGTTGCCCGTGCACGCATGCCCGGTGCGCAACAAAAAACCGCCGGGACACAGGGCCCCGGCGGCTTCAAATCTTACATTCTGAAACTTGCGACTATTCGGCCATCTGGACGTTGGTCGCCTGTTTGCCGCGGCCGCGCTGGTCGTCCTCGATGTCGAAGGTGATCTTGTCGCCTTCGTCGATGCTCGGAATGCCAGCTGCTTCAAGAGCAGTTGCGTGGACGAAAACGTCCTTGCCGCCGTCTTCCGGCGTAACAAAGCCGAAGCCGCGTGAATGGTTGAAGAATTTTACTGTGCCAGTAGTGGCCATGGGGATTTTCCTTTCCCGTGTGTATAAATTGGATAATCGAAGCGCGCGACGCCGTTCAGCGCCGCGGTCTGCGAGGGTCTCTAAGTGTCGGGAAAGGGCGGCAGTCCATAAAAACAGTCGTCTAACCTGATAGCTTTAGAGGGCGCGCCTATCCAACATCTCGGCGCACCGATGGCCTCCATATGAGGGTTGCCTTGATCAAATTCAAGCGAAATCGGTCTGCCTGACAGATATTCCTTGGCCCTGGTTACCCGCAAATTTCCCTCCTTGTTCTGTCGAGCCCTTGTTTTGAAAGGGAATTCACCGTTGCATCCGTGAGGCGGCGAAGAAATGGAAGTTGCAGGGACAGCTGGGAATATCGGGATTAATCATCGTGAGAGACAAGAATTGTATGGCGCTGGAATTCGCCGATAATCCAGGATCGACGACGAGGCCATGCGTATTACATCTTTTGAGGATTGATCGAAATGAAGATCTATTCAGTATCTTGCGTAGCGAGCGCGCTGGCCGTGTTGCTGCTGGCAACGCCCGCTTTGGCCGGCGGTGATCCCGACTATCGCTATCACGGCAATGGCCATTCTTATGAGTCTTACAAGGGTGGCTATTCGTACCATCAGCCAGCGCCGCGATATGCGCCGGTCCACCAGTACACCGGCGCCACCACCTACACGACTTATCCGCCGGTGCCGACTTACTCCTACACCTATACCTATCCGACCCACGACTATGGCACTGCCTATGTCGGCACAAGTTATCCCAGCCACGGCTACGCCTACCGCGGTTGCCGGAGGAAGGCCCGTCGCCGGTGCAACTGCTGGCGGTAGTATCCGCCCGACACTCCAGGCGCCGGCATGACGCCGCTTTCGGCACATTTTGGCATAGTGACGATACGGGAAAGCTGACTCTGCCGGCGGCTCTATGGTCTGGTTGAGAATGGCAAGGTAGTTGCGGGTGGTGGGCCGGCGCAGCCAAGCACGGCCACGAACGCAAATTCCCGGATTACCAGCATGGCACCCGCCGCTTCAAGGCGGGCCGGTGTTGCATCATCGAGGTCTGCGGCCCAAACCCATCGCAGCCAACCTTGGTCAATAGGCCGCGCACCCGCTCGTGTGATTGCGGAAATTGCCTGCTCGTCTGTCGTGGACGGTGAAAAAACGACGGCAACGCGTCCATATGGCGGGCGCTGGGCGGTTGCCAATACGGCGATCATGGCTGCAAGCCAAACGGTTATGACTCCCACGACGAACCATGCCGCAAGCCGGTGAAACTCCCTGTTCATTTGATTTCTCGCGGACAGTTGGCCAGGGGAACGCGTTGCTCCTTGCTAGGCGCGGACAATAGCACGAGCAAAGGAGATCAGTTTGCCGGCCAGGGGATCGTGGCGCGATTGTCCGCTGTGATCCGGCCGTAGCTTGCAATAAGCCTCCCTGCCGCCGCGCGCTTCCCGGTATCCTCGCAGACATTGTCCGCGATGACCGCCCTGGTGATCACGTAGTGCGCCGAACAGATGACGACTTCGAATGTATCGGGGTCGTTTTCATCCTCGAGCATGAGATGAGCCTGGCCGTGCGTGTCTGTGGATTTCCCGGCGACGAGGCCTGCGGTCAGGATACATGCGATCTTTTCGCCGCGGCGCACACGCAACAGCGTGTAGGTGTGGCGGCCGCCCTCGCCGGAATTCATAAATAGCTCGAGCTGGTGCCCCTGAAGGGGCATCTCGTCCTTTAGAACCAGAGCCTGCTTTTCAAAATGCGGTTTTCCGACAAGCGTGGACGCAAGCACATCGCGATTTTGGCAAATTGCTTCGGGATTGGTGGCCAGTGCCCGGGGCGCGGCGAGCATCGTGGTTGCGGCAAGACCAAGGACCAGGGAAACAGGGATGCAATGGGCAAGCGGTCTCAAAATGCGTTCCTTCTGGCACTTCAACTCACTCGCGGATGGTCCGCAAACAACACTGAGTTCAATACCTTAGGCCATTGATCACTTTATCACCATCGCTGGAAAGTCACGATTTCATGAGGCGCACCCGGGACATGGAAAGTTGGCAATTGACTCCTTGACCTTCGGCGTCCATGACCCCTTCGGGAAGAAACGCCAAGAGCGTGAGGGAGCGAGAACAATGTCATCGAGTTCAGCAGGATCCAACGCCAGCCGCATAGCCGTTATCTCGGGCGACGGGATCGGCAAGGAAGTGGTGCCGGAAGGTGTGCGGATACTCGAGGCGGCGGCCAAGAAATACCATCTTGATTTGCGCTTTGATGAATTCGATTTTGCTTCATGCGACTACTACGAAAAACACGGGCGCATGATGCCGGAAGACTGGAAGGTGCAAATCGGATCGCACGATGCGCTCTTCTTCGGCGCTGTTGGCTGGCCGGAGAAGGTGCCGGATCACATCTCGCTTTGGGGTTCGCTGATCCTGTTCCGGCGCGACTTTGACCAGTATGTGAATTTGCGGCCCGTACGGCTGATGCCCGGTGTGCCAGCGCCGCTGGCGGGGCGAGAACCCGGCGACATCGACTTTCTTGTGGTGCGCGAAAACACGGAAGGGGAATACTCCTCCATCGGCGGGCGCATGTTCGAGGGAACCGAGCGCGAGTTCTGCGTACAGGAAACGGTCATGACCCGACACGGTGTGGATCGCGTTTTGAAATATGCGTTCGAGTTGGCTCAAAAACGCGAGAAGAAGCACCTCACTTCCGCCACCAAGTCGAACGGCATCGCCATCACCATGCCCTACTGGGATGAGCGCGTGAAGGAGATGGCGGAGAACTATCCAGACGTGCGGTGGGACCAGTATCACATCGACATACTGGCTGCGCGTTTTGTGTTGAGCCCGGACCTGTTCGATGTGGTTGTGGCATCAAATCTGTTTGGTGACATCCTCTCCGATCTGGGACCGGCATGTACCGGCACCATCGGCATCGCACCTGCCGGCAACATCAACCCCGAGCGCAAATACCCGTCGCTGTTTGAGCCGGTGCATGGGTCTGCGCCCGATATTGCGGGGCAGGGGATCGCCAATCCGGTCGGGCAGATCTGGACCGCGGCGATGATGCTTGAGCACCTTGGACATGCTGAAGCTGCGGCGGGAATCGTCAAGGCGATCGAGACGGTTCTGGCGGACGAAAAACTGCGCACGCGCGATCTCGGCGGATCGGCGGATACTGTGACTTGCAGCAAGGCAATTGAGGAGGCCTTGCAATGACATCCGGCACGTTGCCGACGTGTCAGGGTGCGGAACCGGATACGCGCGCGCCGGATTTCAAGGCGCCCTCCAGGGCATGCGACTCCCACGCCCATGTATTCGGGCCGCAAGATCTGTTTCCCTATGATCCGGCGCGCAGCTACGACCCGCCCGAGGCGCCTTATGAGGCCTACCGCAAGATGCTTGACGTGCTCGGGATTGAGCGCGCCTGCCTAGTTCAACCCAGCGTACACGGCACTGACAATTCCGCCATGCTGGATGCCATCGTCCGGTCCAGCGGGGCGATGCGCGGTATCGCCGTGGTGGCGAGTGATGCCGGCGACGCTGAACTGCAGCAATTGCATGAAGGTGGTGTGCGTGGTCTCCGCCTCAATCTTCAGTTTGATGGTGTTGCGGCGCTTGAGGGGGTCGAGCATCTGGCGGAACGAATTCAACCGATGGGCTGGCATCTGCAGTTTCTTGCGAACATTGCTAACTTTCATGACGCGCTGCCGCGGCTTGGCTCCTTGCCAGTCGACATTCTCTTCGACCATCTCGGACATATGCCGACGGATCACGGGATAGAAGCATCGCCATTTCAGGTCCTGCTGGAATTGATGCGAGAGGGGCGTACCTGGGTGAAGCTGTCCGGTCCCTACCGGACAAGCACGGAACAGGGCGTGCCGTTCACGGACACTACTCCATATGTCGAAGCACTTCTTGACGCCGCGCCCAACCGCATTCTCTGGGGTACGGATTGGCCGCACCCGCACCTTGAAATTCCCATGGTCAATGATGGTGACCTGCTGGATCTGCTCGGTGCATGGGTGAGAGATGAGGCAACGCGCAACCAAATCCTGGTCGATAATCCGGCTCGCCTGTTCGGGTTCGATAAATAATCAGCGATTGGAAAGTTGATGTCCAAGGCCGCAAATCCACGCCGCCATGGCTTTATTCTTGGCCTGAAGGACAGCTTCGGCATCCCGGTGGTCGGGATAACCTCCGCGCTTGTCGGTTATGGCGTAATGGCCCGCGAAGCCGGGCTTGATGCGACGCTGACGCTCATCTCGGTGCTTACCATCTGGGCTATGCCGGTTCTGATGGGGTTTGTGGAATTGGTGGCAGCCGGCAGTTCGCCGCTGTTGGTGTTGATCACACTCCTGGCGATCGGATTCCGCAATTTGCCCATGGCGGTCTCGGCCATGCCGATGATTAGAGAGAAGCCTGGATTTCGCTGGAGCCAGATACTGTTCGCGCAGCTATTGTCCCCGACATCCTGGGTGCAGATCATCATCGTCGGCCGCCGGCTCGAACCGGCAAGTCGCATGCCGTACTATATGGCCTTCAGCCTGGCTCTCCTTGTCTTTGGAATACTTGGGGCCTGGATCGGCTTCGCCCTGACAAAGAATTTGCCCACAGCCATCGGCCTCTCTCTGCTTCTGCTCACTCCAATGTTCGTATCGTTGACGATGGCAACTTCGCCCAAGCTTTCCAGCAAGTTGGCGTTGGTGTTAGGCGGTGTTGGCGTACCGCTCTGCATGCTTTGGGACAATGAGCTCGGCCTGATCTTCGGTGGATTTGTTTTTGGCACTGCAGGTTTTTTTCTTGCCCGTGCAGCCGAGCGTAGAGGGTCCCCTCGCACATGAGCACTTTGGAAACGCCATGGGGATTGCTGGCGATCGGGTTTGCTGCGTCATTCTTCTGGCGAGCGCTCGGTGCTCTCCTGTCGGGAAGGATTGAAGTGGACACGCCACTTTTCGACTGGTGCGTGTGCGTGACGCAGGCGATGGTTGGCGGGTTGATGGTGCGGGCGATCTTGCTGCCGTCGACAGGATTGGCGCAGGTGCCTCTGAGTGATCGCATCACGGCCTGCGCAATCGGTCTGGCCGTTTTCTTCGCGTTGCGCTGGCGTGTGCTACCGGGCGTGGCGGCCGGAACGCTGAGCCTGGCGGGGCTCTTATTCTGGCGTGGAGTCTGAAGCCCGGCGACTTTATGGTACACTTGGCAGAGGACCTGGGGCGGCAGCTGTGCGTATCCGCCGACCTTGCACGTTTCAAAGAGAGGAGTTCGCTATGACAACGATGGGCGTTCTTGTGTGGTTTGTTGCACTGATGATTGGTTTTTTCATCGGATTGAAGATGGGCGCGGCGTAAGGCCCATCGAATGATGGTGATGTTTCATATTCTGAGCGGGAGATGGAGATGAATTCAACATTGGTTATTGGCGCCATCCTGATGCTGCTGCTTGGCATCGTGTTCGGCTATATAGCGAGCGGCCGTGGTCAGAAGTCGGCGAAAGCGGCGCCTGCGCCGAAACCCAAGACGGCCGCAAAGAAGGCACCAGCTGCCCGCAAGACGGCGGCGAAGAAGAAAGATGACCTGAAGTTGATCTCGGGCGTCGGTCCGGCGATCGAGAAAAAGCTCCACAGGATGGGTGTGACGAGCTATCGCCAGATTGCCAACTGGAAAGCGGCCGATATCAAGGAGGCGGACGAGAAATTGAACTTCAAAGGCCGCATCCAGCGCGAAGACTGGATAAACCAGGCCAAGACCCTGGCAGGCGGCGGTCAGACAGAGTTTTCTCGTCGAAAAAAGTAGCCATTTGGGGTTATTGCATTCGCGGCCAAAGGGACCTGAGACGGTGGGTTTTCATCGTCCTTTTCCGCAAAGCCAAATTTTCACTGTGGCCGCATTTTTGGTTGCACATCTCGCCTGTAGGCTCCATATGAAAGTCATAGGCGTATCGAGATGTTGGATAGGTGCGCCCTCTCAACTATCTGGTTAAATGACTTGCGTAATCGAACTGCAGCACATTCCCGACAACTGAGAGACTAATTCAGGGCGTTCGCCATGCGGGCGCGCCTGTGCATATCCAATGCAAATTGACGGGAAGGGAATATCCCAATGTCGACGAACGGAACTGTAAAATTCTTCAATCATTCTCGCGGTTTTGGCTTCATCACGCCTGAGGACGGCAGCAAGGACATATTCGTTCATGTTACGGCGCTTGAGCGTTCCGGTGTGCCAAGCATCGATGAAGGCGACAAGGTTACCTTCGACGTCGAAGATGATCCGCGCGGGCGCGGCAAGCAGGCAACCAATATCGCGCTTGCTCAGTAACGCACGCCCCTACAAGTGTTTGAACTGCGGCCGCCGGAGTTGATGCTCCGGCGGTTTTCTTTTGCAATGTGTAATGTGCAGCTTCTGTTTTCAGGTCAGGTTGATACCAGTCGGTCGGGCGGCAGAATTGCTTCAATCTGATCCTGAATCGCTCTAGTGTGCGCCAGCCGGACTAAATCCAATGTGCGAAATCGTCTACAAAATTTCCCCGCGCGATGCTTGGCAACAGGCCGTTGCAGCGGGTGTATATGAAGGTGCACCAGTCGATCACCAGGATGGATTCATTCACTTTTCGACTGCTCAGCAAGTTGCGGAGACGGCGTCAAAGCACTTTGCCGGACAAGATGATCTCGTGCTGGTGGCAGTAGAGTCGAGCCTTCTCGGCGACGCCCTCAGATGGGAACCGTCACGCGGTGGCGATCTTTTCCCGCATCTCTATGGAACGCTGCCCATCGATGCGGCTTGTTCTGTGAGTCCCCTCCCACTCGGACCTAATGGAGAGCACATGTTTCCCGAAGGCGTCCTCTAATGATCCCGGGTCTTGTCGATTTCGCACTGCCCTTCCTGCGCACTCTCGATCCTGAACGCGCGCACGAAGTCACGTTGCGTGCTCTCGAGGCGGGCGTCTACCCCCGCCAGTGCGTTGCGGATGATCCGCGTCTGGCACAAACCATCTGGGGGTTGAAGTTTCCCAACCCTGTTGGCATCGCTGCGGGCTTCGACAAGGATGCACGGGTACCGCTTGAGATCCTTGGGTCCGGCTTCGGCTTTGCTGAGATCGGTACCGTAACGCCGCATCCGCAGCTGGGAAATCCAGCCCCGCGCGTTTTTCGCTTGCCCGCGGATAAGGGCATGATCAATCGCCTCGGATTCAACAGCAAGGGGCACGCCGCCGCACTCGCCCGCCTTACGCAGCTCCAGCGGCGGGCGCACAATGGTGTTGTTGGCGTCAATATTGGTGCCAACAAAGACAGCTCCGACCGCGACGCGGACTATGTGGCGGGATTGGAGGTGTTTTCACCAGTTTCCGACTATCTCACGGTCAATATTTCCTCACCGAACACACCGGGCCTGCGTGATTTTCACGCGCCTGAGGAACTTGACCGGCTGCTTGGAAAGTTGTTGGCGAAGCGCGCATCTCTCGCGGATGACGGCATGCCCACATGTCCGATCACAGTAAAACTCTCTCCAGATGTTGCCGATGAGGATATCGCGCCTATATGTGAGCGGCTCGTAGCACACAATGTGGATGGCATCATTGTGTCTAATACGACGCTCGATCGTTCAAGCCTCAAGACACGCGAACATGCGGGAGAAGAGGGCGGATTGTCCGGCGCGCCGCTCTATCAGCGCTCGACACGCCTGCTGGCAAAGGTGTATGTGCTCACGCAGGGAGAAATCCCGCTCATCGGCGTCGGAGGCATTACATCGGGTGCCACCGCACTCGGAAAGATCGAGGCGGGCGCCTCGCTCATCCAGCTATATACCGGGCTTGTCTATGAAGGACCGAGCCTGATCGGCCGGATCAAGGATGCACTTGTTGCCGGGATCGAACGGGCGGGAGCGAAATCGATTGCAAGCCTCATCGGGTCTAAGGCCGATGAATGGGCTGAAAGAAACTGAGATCAAAGAAAGCACGCCAAGACCATGACCGTCACCATTCTACATAATCCGCGCTGTTCCAAATCGCGCGCAACGCTCAATCTCTTGCGAGACAACGGAGTGGAACCCAATATTGTGGACTATCTTGAAACACCTCCTACCGCGGCGGAATTCAAGGACATACTGGACAAACTCAACCTTGGACCACGCGACGTGATGCGACGAGGCGAGAAGATCTACAAGCAGCTGGAGCTTGGCGATGATAGCCTGTCCGATACGGCCCTGATTACAGCCATGGTGGGCAATCCCATCCTGATAGAGCGACCGATTGTCATCAAGGGCGACAAGGCGGCTCTGGGGCGGCCTCCGGAAAGCGTGCTGGAAATTGTTTGAGAGAGTGACCCGGTTATAGCGGTCCGCATGGGGTTGCGGGATGAAAATTGAGAAACCATATCTGCTTTTCCTGGGCGATGCTGGGGACCAGCTAGCCGCGAAGACCGCGATCGGCATTCGAGACTGGCGTCCCGACGACTGTGTCGGGCAATACCGTATGGATGGCTGCAAGGCTGACGCCGGACTCGACGACATAACGATCGAGGAGGCCGCCAAGGCCGGCGCAAAGACGCTCGTTGCCGGCGTGGCCAACCGTGGCGGCATCATTTCTGACGCCTGGGTCGAAGTCCTGCTGGAGGCACTCAAGGCCGGGCTTGATCTCGCCGCCGGACTGCATAACAAGCTCGCGGACGTGCCGGCGCTCGCAAGGGCTGCGAAAAGGCATAAACGCAGCATCTTCGATGTCCGCCATCCCAGCGAGACTTATCCGGTCGCCAATGGCGAAAAACGATCCGGAAAACGGCTTCTTCCCGTGGGTACGGACTGTTCCTGTGGCAAGATGTACACAGCACTCGCCATCGAGAAGGAAATGCTGACGCGCGACATGAATGCGACGTTTCGTGCGACCGGCCAGACGGGCATTCTTATTACAGGTGAAGGTGTTTCTGTTGATGCTGTTGTCGCTGACTTCATCTCCGGCGCCATCGAAACCATCTCGCCCGCGAATGAGCCCAACCATTGGGACATTATAGAAGGGCAGGGGTCGCTTTTTCATGCTTCCTATGCGGGTGTTTCTACAGGGCTGCTGCACGGCGCGCAGCCAGATGCACTCGTTTTATGCCACGAGCCGACCCGCGCTCACATGCGTGGCCTGCCCCACTATCCGCTGCCTGGCCTTGAAGATTGCATGGAGGCCAATTTGCAGGTCGCGTCGCTCACAAATCCGGATGTGAAGTTTGTGGGCGTTGCCGTCGATACGTCTCGACTTGGCGAAGATGAAGCCTACGCTTTCCTGGCGCAGATCAGCACACGGCTGGGGCTTCCGGCAGTTGATCCGGTGCGCACCGGGGTCGATGCGATCGTCGCGACCCTTTTCTGATGGCGACGCTTGAAGTTCAGGTCGAGACGTGGCCGGTCCGAGGCGCCTTCACGATTTCACGTGGCTCTCGTACTGAAGCGATCGTCCTCGTCGCGCGCCTTGTTGATGGCAATCACGAGGGGCGCGGCGAGTGCGTGCCCTATCCCCGTTACGGTGAAAGTGTGGAGAGCGTTGGGTCGCAGATAGAAGGTCTGTCCGGTCAAATTGCATCAGGTCTCGATCGGCAGGGTTTGCAAGGGGCCCTGCCTCCGGGAGCCGCACGCAATGCGCTCGACTGCGCCTTCTGGGACCTTGAAGCCAAGCGGACAGGCAAGCGGATGTGGGGCCTTGCCGGATTGCAGGAACCGCTCCCTGTGACCAGCGCATATACGCTGTCACTCGACACGCCGGACGTCATGCGCATTGCGGCGAGCGAGAATGCAACGCGTCCCCTGCTCAAGCTGAAGCTCGCCGGACCCGATGATCTTGACCGTGTGAAAGCGGTTCGCGACGGTGCGCCTGATGCCGATCTCATCGTCGACGCCAACGAAGGATGGACAGCGGAAGTGTATGTTGATCTCGCGCCGAAGTTAGCCGCGCTCGGCGTGAAAATGATTGAACAACCCTTGCCCGCAGCGGATGATCACGCGCTTGCGAACATTGAAAGGCCAGTTCCGGTTTGTGCAGATGAATCCTGCCACGACCGTGCCTCTCTCGAGGGGCTGAAGGGCCGCTACGACCTCATAAACATCAAACTCGACAAGGCAGGCGGTCTTACCGAGGCGCTGGCGCTCAAAGCCGATGCGGTGGCCATGAATTTCGGCGTCATGGTTGGCTGCATGCTCGGCACGTCTTTGTCGATGGCGCCTGCACATATTGCCGCGCAGGGAGTAGACGTAGTCGACCTCGATGGCCCGCTGCTGTTGGCTGAAGACCGGGAACCATCAATCCGCTTTGACGGAAGTATTGTTTACCCACCTGAATCAGCACTTTGGGGATAGTTGGCCCGGCAGCAAAGCCCGAAAACAGGCCCACCTCTATTTCCAGTTTGGCTTCCGTTTCTCCAGAAACGCGGTGAGCCCCTCCTGGGCATCCGGCGTCACGGCGATATTGCAGAAGTCCTCAACGGCATTCGCGACGCCGCGCGTGTAGTCAAGGTCACATGCACGCATGAATGCGGCTCGACCAATCCGCACCGCGGTTGGTGATTTATCCGCGAATGTTGCGGCGAGTGTACGTGCTTCCTCATGCAGCGCATCTTTTGAAACGACGCGGGATACAAGACCGAGGGTCGCCGCTTCACCTGCGCTGAAGGTTCGTCCTGTAAAAAGCAGATCGAAGGCACGGTAGCGGCCAATGATACGGTGCAGATGTGCAAAGTGGATTGCTGGCAGGACCGCCAGATCAATCTCCGGATAACCGAATGTGGCGCTGTCAGCGGCCAGGACCATGTCGCAGGAAATGGCGAGCGTCATGCCGCCTCCGCGTGCGGCTCCGTTGACCGCGGCGATGGTCGGTTTGCCCATTTTCGTCTGAATGTCCCAAAGGTCGATGTAGAGTTTTTGCAGAAACTTGCGCACATCGAGACCAGATTTCCCCAAAATAATGTCGAGGTCCAGTCCCGCACAAAAACGGTCCGGTAACGCACTGCGCAGGACGACGGCCCTTACGTTTTTATCTTCTGCCGCGCGCCGGAAGGCCGCCAAAATGTCATCCAGGAAGGGGACGGAAAATGCATTTACGGGCGGTCGGTCAAGCACGATCTCTGCGATATGCTTCGAAACCTCATAGTGTATCTTGGCATCTGTGCTCATGTGTCTGCACTCTCCCTGTTCTGACACCCGACAATTCCGCGCTCCGTCAGGTCCGCAATTGCATCCGCGTCAAATCCGATCCTGGTCAATATCTCAGCGCTATGTTCCCCCAACAAAGGCGGGGGATTGGGCGATGGGCGCGGCTCGCCATCAAACCGTATCGGGAATCCGATCTGGTTCAGCGGCCCGAGCACCGGGTGGTCAGACTGAACGACGATATCGCGTGCGGCAATCTGGGGGTGTTCTGACGTCTGATCCAGTGTGTGGATGGGTGCGCATGGAATGCCAGCTTCATCAAATGCCGTCAGCCAGTGTGCAACCGGTTCTGTACCGATAACCTGCTGCACGATACGGGCGACGTCCTGCTTGTTTGTTACCCGGGCCGAGTTGG
>DEIT01000203.1:21185-26975 GCA_002352635.1 Hyphomicrobiaceae bacterium UBA2767
GGTTTCGGCGCTTCGCCGGTCATCCAGTAGTTTTGAAAGAGATAGCCCATCTGAGCCATGGCCGTATCAAGCAGCGTCAGTTCAACGAAAACGCCTTTTCCTGTTTGATTGCGTTCCAGCAACGCTGCGAGAATTCCACTGAGACCCAGCATGCCGGTGCCAATGTCCACAGGCGAAAAGCTGACGCGGACGCTTGGCCGCTCCGGCTCACCAATGGTGCTGATCATGCCGGAGAAGGCTTGCAGCATGACATCGTAGCCGGGTTGCCCGGCCAGCGGTCCCTGGAGGCCGAACCCGGAAATCTCGCAATAGATCAGTTGATCATTCAGCTCCTTGAGGGTCTCATAATCGACGCCGAGTTGTTTCGCCGTTCCGCCTTTGAAGCCCTGAACAACCACGTCGGCTTGTTTCACCAATGAATGGACGATCGCACGGCCCTCTTCATTCTTCAGGTTGACCGCAAGTGAACGCTTGTTCCTGTTAAACGCCAGAAAGGGTGAGGACTGACCTTTCTGTTGTGGTTCCCAGGAGCGTGTGTCATCGCCACTTTCGACCGGCTCGACCTTGATCACGTCAGCCCCGAGGTCGCCTAGATACTGTGCACAGAAAGGTCCGGCGAATACCTTGCTGAGGTCGACAACAGTGATCCCTTTCAATGGTGTCATGCGGCTTTCCTCACTGGCGAATTTGGGTGTTACTCAGCCCGTTCTGAGTTTTCGGGAGAGCGGCGAAGCAGATAGCGATGTCGCCCATCAAGGACGAGGACGCGGTCCTGATTGTGGATCATGCTTCGCATGCCTACGACGCCTGTTGTGCGACCCGGAGTTACTTCGTCGACTTCCAGGGTCGGATAGAGCGTGTCGCCAACGAACACCGGGTGCAGGAACCGACTGGACTGCTCCAGAAACGCTTTCAGGGAGTCTTCCACAAGGAACGGAAACAACCCTGCACCGGCGACGGTCTGTATGGCGACCTGATAACCATGGGCGAGCATGCCCGGCAGCCCGCGCGCCTTGCAGAATTCGCTATTGTAGTGGATGGGATGGTTGTCCCCGCTGGCCGCCTGAAACGCGAGGAATATCGCTTCTGTCATGGTTCGGCTTGGCAACGGAAACCGTTCTCCCAGATGGAAATCATCAAACCAGCGCTGCTCGGTGATCATTCGGTGGTGTTTGGGATCGAAGCTGGTGTCGCTGTCACTCATGATCACGCTGACCGTTTGTCGGGTTTGTCGAAAAAGGGAGCCATTGTTTGAAGGTCACCTAGCACAATTCACACGGTGATCGCCAATCGGCTGTATCACTGCGCCGCCGGGAAAGAAGAGCGGACAAGTGCCGGGTAACGCGCACCCAGGGTGAGTGCGCGCAAACTCAAGAAAATCACAAGGGCGGCCCATAGGCCGTGGTTTCCGAAGACCGGTGTCAGTAGGGCCCACATCACGAAATACACGGCGAGGCTCAGGAGCATCATGTTGCGCATGTCCGCGGTGCGGGTGGCACCGATGAAGATGCCGTCGAATTGATAGGCCATCACGCCCGCAATCGGGACAATGGCGGCCCATCCCAGATAGAGCCGAGCGGTCGCCCGGACTTCCTCGTTTACGGTCAGAAAATCAACAAGAAGCCCGCCGCCAAACCAGAACAAAAGGGTCGCGAGAACGCTGAAAACGACCGCCCATATAGTGGACAGGCGAACTGCGTCTTTGAACCGGTTGTACCGTTGGGCGCCAATGGCCTGGCCGGCGAGGGTTTCCGCGGCGAAGGCGAACCCGTCGAGAAAGTAGGCAGCGGTGTGCGTAATGTTGATCAGGATTGCGTTTGCGGCGAGCGCGACGTCGCCCTCCTCTGCTGATTTGGCGGTGAACCAGCTAAACGCGAACAAGACGCTGATCGTGCGTATCATGATGTCACGATTGATTCCGAGCATGCGGCGGATCGCGGCGCGGTCCATGATGCGTGACGTATCGAAAACGACGCCGCGGCTGCGAACAAGGCGCAGCGCCAGCCAGAGGCCTGCGGAGACCGCAACCACTTCTGATATGATCGTGCCATAGGCGACGCCCTTTACCGCCAGCCCGAGGCCGAGAACAAACCACACATCGAGGATGGCGTTTAGGCCGTTCAGAAGCAGTTGCAGCACAAACGCGGTGGATGCCCGACCCATGCCGATAAACCAGCCGAGAAAGGCGAAATTGGCGAGCGCTGCCGGCGCGCCCCAGATGCGGATTGAGAAATATTCTGCCGCGCTTGTCTCAACGGCTTCAGATCCGTTGAGGACAGAGAATGCAATGAGCGAGACAGGAATTTGAAGAACAATGAGCACGGTGCCGGCGACGACCGCGATGAGCAATGCCCGCATCAAAGTTGCCGTGACTTCGCTGTAATCGCCGCTGCCTTCAGCCTGGGCGGTCAGTCCGGTCGTTCCCATGCGCAGGAATGCAAAGGCCCAATAGAGCAACGAGAACAGCACCGCGCCCACGGCAACACCGCCGATGTAGTGCGGATCGCCCAACTGTCCGAGAACAGCCGTATCGACCAAACCTATGAGTGGTGTGGTCACGTTTGACAGAATGATGGGTACGGCAATGGCAAGAACCTGCCCGTTGCCGAGACGATCAGCACCTTGGTTGTTTGGATGAGATTGTCCGGAGTCGCCACCCGTTCCGGTGGCGACGGGAGTGCTCATGGCCTCTGCAGGCGCAATGGCGCCATCACTCGGTTCGGCTTGATGGCGAGTGCATTGATCCTGAGTTCCCGCCTTTGCCGGCAACTTTCAGCAGCCGCGAAATGAGCCAGATCGGGAAAACAACAACTGCGCCCAGCAGGAAGTAGCGGAACACCCATTCAATGGCGTCGAAGCCCATATTGTAGATGCGCTGAGCCAGCGTTTTGATGGAATTGATAATGTCGTAGGGGCTCAGACCCAATGCTGACAGCAATATGCCAACAATAAGCGAAATGACCGCCAGGCGAATGAAGACAACGCCGGGATTGCCGCCGAAGAACCGCTCCATCATTCTACTCCCTGAATATCGAGTCGCACGCAAGACCGCGCGTGCGTAGCACGGCTTACCATATAGAATGTGGGAATGCGACAGCAGGCTTCAAGTGTGCAGGCGGTAGACTCTGAAACAACTGCCGAAGGGAATGGCGATTTGCCAGAAGCCTTCGCAGCGTGGTTTGCGGCACGCGGCTGGCACCCTCGCATGCATCAGCTTGACCTTCTCGCCCACGTTCGTGCCCGCCGTTCCACACTGCTGATTGCCCCGACCGGGGGTGGAAAGACACTTGCCGGGTTTCTCCCCAGCCTGATTGAGCTCGCAAGTGCTCAACAACCCAGGCACAAGGGCATTCACACGCTCTATATTTCACCCCTCAAGGCGTTGGCCGTGGATGTGGCGCGCAATCTGCGCGCACCGGTAGAGGAGATGGCGCTTGACGTGTCGCTTGAGACCCGCACCGGCGACACGCCGCAATCGCGGCGCCAGCGCCAACGCTACGCTCCGCCGGATATATTGATGACCACGCCGGAACAGGTGGCTCTGCTTCTGTCGCATAAGGATGCAGGCGTGATGTTTTCCGGGCTTCGCAACATCATCCTCGACGAGCTCCATGCGCTCGTGACCTCAAAACGGGGCGATCTGTTGAGCCTCGGGCTTTCACGTCTGCAACATCTCTCACCTGATGCAATCGCTATCGGCTTATCGGCGACCGTAGCGCGCCCGTCAGAGCTGCGCGCGGTTCTGCGTCCTCAGAATATCAACGAAGGCCGGACGGAACTGGCGGATGTCGTGCGCGCAGAGGGGGGTGTGCCGGCGCGTATTCGCATCCTGGACTCCAAGGGGCGATTTCCCTGGTCGGGGCATTCGGCGCGTTATGCCCTTGGCGATGTGTATGAGGCGGTCAAGGCGCACCGGACCAGCCTCATCTTCGTCAATACCCGCGCTCAGGCAGAGATGCTGTTTCAGGCCCTGTGGCACCTCAACGAAGACAATCTACCGATAGCTTTGCACCACGGCTCGCTTGACGTTTCCCAGCGCCGCAAGATTGAGGCCGCCATGGTGCAGGGAAAACTGCGCGCAGTCGTGTGTACCTCGACGCTCGATCTCGGCATCGACTGGGGTGATGTTGATCTTGTGATCAATGTCGGCGCACCAAAGGGTGCAAGCCGGCTGGCCCAGCGGATCGGGCGGGCCAACCACCGGCTCGATGAACCGAGCAACGCGCTGCTTGTTCCCGCCAACCGGTTTGAAGTGCTGGAGTGCCGCGCGGCTCTCGATGCGGCGTCGGAAGGTGCGCAGGATACGCCGGTTGCACGCATAGGAGGCCTCGATGTTCTGGCTCAGCATATTCTGGGAATGGCATGTTCAGCACCCTTCATACCTAATGCGCTGTTCGATGAAGTGAAGAGCGCGGCGCCCTATGCGGATCTGTCGCGTGAGACCTTCGATCAGGTTATCAGTTTTGTTGCGACGGGTGGATACGCGCTGAAGACCTATGAGCGATATGCGCGGTTGCGGCGTACAAGAGAGGGCCTCTACCGGGTCTCTCATCCGCGTGTTGCGCAACAATACCGCCTGAACGTTGGCACGATTGTCGAAGCGCCCATGCTCAAGGTGCGGCTTGGGCGTCGCCGCAAAAATGGGGCAGGGCCGGCCCGGGGTGGGCGAATTCTCGGCGAAATCGAGGAAGTTTTTATCGAGCAACTCGTGCCGGGGGACACTTTTGTCTTCGGCGGCGAAGTGCTGCGGTTCGAGGCCTTGCGTGAAATGGAGGTGATCGCCAGCCGCTCGGGTGAAATAGATGCGAAAATTCCGTCCTATCTCGGCGGCAAGTTTCCTCTCTCGACCTATCTGGCAGCACGCGTCCGCGCCATGCTGGCGGATCGATCATTCTGGCCAAGGTTGCCAGGACAGGTGGCCGAATGGCTCGAGGTTCAGAGCCGGAAATCCGTTATCCCGCAGCCGGACGAGATGCTGGTTGAAACTTTCCCGCGCGCGCGCAAGCACTATCTCGTCTGCTACCCCTTCGAGGGAAGGCTCGCACACCAGACACTCGGTATGCTTCTTACACGCCGGCTGGAACGCGCAGGTGCGCGTCCTCTGGGATTTGTAGCGAGTGAGTACGCTCTTGCCGTCTGGGGCCTTGAGGACATGGGCGCCATGATCCGCTCCAACAAACTCCCGCTTGGCGAATTATTTGATGAGGATATGCTTGGCGACGATCTCGACGCGTGGCTTGCGGAGTCGGCGCTGATGAAGCGCACATTCCGCGTCTGCGCTGTAATAGCCGGGCTGATTGAACGGCGTCACCCGGGTAAAGAAAAGTCGGGCAGGCAGGTCACCGTGTCCTCAGACCTTATTTATGACGTGCTTCGAGAGCATGAACCCGACCATGTTCTGCTGAAGGCGGCATGGGTCGATGCGGCTACCGGTCTGCTTGACATCGCGCGGCTTGGAACATTCCTCAACCGCATCCGGGACCGAATCAGGCATAGTGTACTCGATCAGGTCTCGCCGTTGGCGGTGCCGGTCATGCTCGAAATCGGGCGTGAACCGGTGCATGGCGAGGCACGCGAGGAATTGATGCGCGAGGCGGCGGATCAGCTGATTGAGGAGGCGATGCGGCATGGCCAGTCAGGCAAAATTGGGGTTTGACACCACTCTTCCTCTGCATGGCGAGCGAGGGGCAGACATTCTTGTCTGTGGAAAGCATTTTTCGACTGATCCGTCCGGTGCGCTCTATTGGGCTGATCAAAGGACGCTGATAGTCGCTGATCTCCATCTGGAGA
>DEIT01000203.1:27073-41715 GCA_002352635.1 Hyphomicrobiaceae bacterium UBA2767
CACGACCAGGCGGCAGCAGACCGTCTGCCTCAACTTGATCGAGACAGGCTGGAGATTCTTCGCCAGGGACGGGAGTGGTACTGGATATCCGGTAACCATGATCCGGTCTTGCCCGATTGGCTTGGCGGCATTGTCTGTCCAGCATTGTCCGTTGAGGGCGTCAAGTTTCGGCACGAACCAACTGCGGGTGAGAAATCATTCGAGATTGCAGGGCATTTGCATCCCGTTGCGAAGCTCACACGCCGCGGAACCAATGTGCGGCGCAAATGTTTCGTCTCGAACGGCGATCGGTTGATTGTTCCGGCATTCGGATCTTATACAGGTGGGCTCAATGTCTTGCATAAGGCGTTCACGACGCTCTTCGAAGACGGCGATTTCCATGTCTGGATGCTGGGGCGGGAGGAAGTCTATCCGCTCTCAAAAAGGCAATTGCTACGCGATTGATTTGTTACGCTCAATCGCGGCGGGTGAGTGCTGAAGCCATAAGCCCTGCGGATATGGCGATAATCACGGCAACAATGCCATAGATCAGTGGATGGTCGAAGGCTGCGGAAAAAACGAACCGTTCAAAACCCTGTTTCTGGATCTTGAGCTGACTGCGATTATGGCTGAGTATCTCGCCATTGCGCAGCAGATAGACGTCGGTTGCATACTGACCGACGGGAACATTGGCCGGCATGTCGATCGTTGCGCGGAAGAGGTTGCGGCCGACAAACACGACCCCATCGGACTTGTATGAAAATAGTCCTTCTTTTTGTCTGATCCTCACGACGGCTGATCGGAACACGTTCAGACTTCCGTTGGCAGCAGAAGCCGCGGCATTGGGGCCAAGCGCCCTGAGATTGAGGCTGCCAAATCCTAGCCCGTATGCATTGAGAACAGTCAGTTTTGCGATTTCGCCTAAGGGGCGCGTGGCAAGTACGGCATAGTAGCCCGGCACATTCGCAAATGTATGCGCCTCGGTATTGACCCAGATTCCCGCAACACGGGATTTTTGGCGAATGACGATCGTTCCCTTCGGTCCGCGTATGGCGACGACCACGTCGTAGAGCGCCTTTTCGAATTCGGAATGCTGACTGTTTTCAATGGTGCCGAAGATAACGATGCGCTGGCCAGTGAAATTGGACTCGATTGCTATGTTTCGTGAAGAGATGTCGGACTCAATCTGCTCTGTGCCTTCAACGGCCGCGAACGCGCATGCCATAGGCCACAAGACAAAAATGGCCGCGAGTATATTCCGCCAGGACATCAATGGCCTCCCAGTGCTGGTCCAACAGAGAAGAGTTCTTCCGGTTGGATCACCAGGTCAAACAGCAGTCGCAAACTTACGCCCAGAACCATCAGAGCCAGCAGGGCACGCAGCTGTTCGCCTTTAAGGTGCTGACCAGCTCGAGCCCCGAACTGTGCGCCGATTACACCACCAATCATAAGTATCAGTGCGAGCAGAACATCAACCGTCTGGTTGGTCGCGGAATGAAGGATGGTTACTGCCGCGGTAACGAAGATGATCTGGAACAGAGAGGTGCCGACAACGACATTCGTTGGCATGCGAAGCAAATAGATCATGGCAGGAACCATGATAAACCCGCCACCAACACCCATGATCGCGGCCAGCACGCCGACGAATGTGCCAATCATCAGCGGTGGAATTGCACTGATATAGAGTTTTGAGTGCTTGAAGCGCATCTTGAACGGCAGGCCATGAATCCAATTATGCTGCCCGGGGCGACGCATGGATACGGGCCCGCCCGCCTTCACTCGGCGGATGGCGCGGACACTCTCGATCAGCATCAAGGCGCCGATGATGCCGAGAAACGTCACGTAGCTCAGGGATATGATGAGATCGACTTGGCCGATCTCGCGCAACAGCTTGACCAGCTGCACGCCGAACACGGCGCCAACAATGCCGCCAACCAACAGCACCGATCCCATCTTGATGTCGACATTGCCGCGCCGCCACTGCGCAAGAGCACCGGAAACCGATGAGGCGACGATTTGGTTGGCCTCAGTGGCAACTGCGACCGCAGGGGGAATACCCAGAAAAATCAGCAAGGGTGTCATGAGAAAACCGCCACCCACACCAAACATGCCCGACAGGAATCCAACAGCGCCCCCCATGCCGAGAATGACGAGGAGGTTCACCGACAGTTCGGCGATGGGCAAATAGATCTCAAACATCGATCTACGCTTGTGATTGAGGGCATAAAGCCCAGAGCACGGAAGTCCTAGTCAGGCAGAATGCGGGATACCTGAATGTGCCGTCCCGGGTAGCCGGAATCCTGCCCAGCTCAAGCCCGTTAAACGCCTCAGGCGGGCATAAGTCAATGGGTTGAACGTCTAATTTTTCGAAACTAAGTGTCTCACTGGGCGAAACGCCGCACCGACAGGCTCAATGGAGGAATCGGCTAGCTCGCCAGTGCTTCCAATCGCCGCAGAAGGGTGGGTGATACGAC
Source organism: Hyphomicrobiaceae bacterium UBA2767 (assembly GCA_002352635.1). Taxonomy (GTDB): domain Bacteria; phylum Pseudomonadota; class Alphaproteobacteria; order Rhizobiales; family Methyloligellaceae; genus UBA2767. Next base: position 29,527 of record DEIT01000203.1, read on the forward strand.
CCCCGTTACCGCTGACCCTGAGCGTGTTTCGAACTTTCGGATAGCGGATAGAGTCTGAGGTCCCAGCCGCCCGTCTGCTACGCCAGCGTCATATCCAAGTTTATTCAAGAGATTCTGGGCGCGTGAGATGAGCGCCGGGTTAGCGGTGATGGTTGCCTTCGTCGCCTGGGCATTCTGCCAACCTCCACGCGGCGGACCAGTCCGGTTTGCCTCCTCCTTGGTTGGTGCGTTTTTCCAGGAGCGGATGGCCTTTTCGGCGGCATTGAGTGACTTCGCAGGGAGTTGTGGCCGGACTGCTTCGCGTCGTTTGCGGGCTTCGCTATCGCCTTGTTGTGCAGCGAGGGAGAACCATTTGTAAGCTTCCGCGATATTCTTGCGCGCACCAAGCCCGCTCTCGTAGAGAATGCCAAGATTGAACTGGCTGTCGGCAAGGCCATGGCGGGCAGCCTGGTAGAACCAGTTTTTTGCCGACGTATAGTCAGGTCCCCCGGATCCGCGCCGTGTGTAGAGAACTGCAAGATTGTGCATGGCACGGATGTTGCCGAGCTCTGCGGCGCGGCGGTACCAGGTCCGCGCCACGCCAGTGTCTTTTATTACGCCTTGTCCGCGCTCATAGAGGGCGGCGAGTCGATACTGAGCCTGCGCATGACCTTGTGCCGCGGCGCGGCCATACCATTCAACCGCCTGTTTCAGATCTTTGGAGACACCTACGCCCTTCGCGAAGCGTGATGCTATTTCAACCTGGGCGGCAGGGTTGCCCCGCGCAGCCGCAACACGCAGCGATTGCGGGCCAATACGTGCTGGCGGCATGGCGGACCGCGGACCGCGCAAACCGTTTGAAATTTCGTTGGCCGGTGCACTGTCGACTGAGCTGGGATTCGCCGACCTGCTGCCGGGCACCATTTTGGGAGCAGGTGCGCGTTTAGGTTGAGGTAGCGAATTTTGCTGTGGAAATGTTCCGGTTGAAGGAACCAGTGCGGGGGCTGCCGCACCTGCGGCGTTTCCTGTACGCGTTGCCGATGCGCGCGATGCTGGCTCTTTGATGGCCATGGTGACGCCTGGCATTTGAGGCTCTCGGACTTCCGACGGCAAGGAGGCGAGCAGTGTGGCAGTTGAGATTGGTTGGGCGGACTTCAGTGCCGCTCGCGATACGGGAGGGGATGCTTGATTCTGCCTGCCGGCAGCAGTTGCTCGCCCTTGTGGCACAATCCCAGGTATCTGCGGCGAAAGAGAAGGTTTTGGCACGCTACCGGACGTCTGAGACCGGGTGGTTGGAGCCTCAGGCACGCGGCCTGAATGTTGTTTGGGGTCGGCTGGTTTGCTTTGCCCGGGCGATGGCGAAGCTGAATTTTTGATACCCGGTGCGGGGGGTGCCGACTCTGATTTCTTTGTCGCGGGCGTCTTATTGCCCGATGTCTCGGGGACAGGTGCTGAGGGTTGCGTTTCTATATGCTCTGAGGCCCCCAGATTCGGTAGTGTGTCGGGTGCTGAACGAAGCCGTGAATAGAGCAGCCCGGCACTTACCACGAGCAAGGCAATCGCCGCCGCTACGAGAACCGGACGAGTTCGTTTTTCGTCTCGTGAGGATCCGGATGAAAATCGCTCGGCGGCGGCGCTGGCGAGATTCCATTTTTTTCGCGCTGGCGATTTGGGCGTTGCCGCGGGTGGTTGAAGTGCGGCCGCGGCCGCAGCGCGTCGCGCAGAGGCGATGAAGTCGCTGTCGGCTTCATATGTTGCGTCGCTATGTTGTTGCGCATCGGGCGCCGGCACGGTTTTGGTTGCGGCGGCTCCAAATGCGGGAGTAGCCTTGGACTTGTTTGAAGGGGGTTGATAGTCGGGGATCGTTGCCCCGAGATTGTCTGCCTGTTGTGCAGTTGCATCTGACAACGGTGCTGGCGGGCTGTCCTGCTTGTGTGATTCCTCGGTCCAGGCTTCAGCATAGTCGTCCTGGAGGTGCTGCGTGAGGGGTGCGCGGGTAGGATGTGGCTCGGATTGCGGCCTGGCAAGATCGATTTCCATATCCGATGCGCTCGATGTGTCGGCATGAGCCGCAAGCGAGTGAAGCGCCTGATTCATCGCTTCCAATGTGCTGACTGTTCGCGAATCCATCTCGCGAGCATTGTTGCTCAGGTCAGTTAAGGCGTGTTCGATCGCCTCCAAACGACCGTCGTCATTGTTGTTCCGGCTCGATTTGTCGGAGGACTCAGCCCAACGCATAAGATTGATCAGGTGGCCCTCGATCGCGTCAACCTTGGCATAGTTGCGCTGCGCTTCAGCAAAATTTGCTGTCATCGCATTCAGTTGGGATTCAATTTTTTCCAACGCGCCGAGATCGTTTCTTGCCTCAAGTGCTGCATCGAAGCGTTGTGCAAGAGTATCCATGTGCCGCGAGAGCGCGCCAAAATCCTTGGCCGGTTCTTGGTTGGAAAAGGACTGCTCTAGTTTTTTCGTAACGTTGGCGAAATCTTGATTCAGCCGGTTGTCGCCAAAATCGGGGCGAGTAAGTTCATCGTTCGACCCTGAAATATAGCCGGTCTGTTGGTCAGGTTCAGAAGGCTCGCTGTGCATGGCTCTATGGGCGGTATCTGCCGCACTGACCTGTTCGGCGAGTGAGCTTGCTTGTTGCTGCACACGCTCCAAAGTGGCTCCGGCATCTCCCATCTGATCGCTGTGTGCTGTCTGCGCGCGATCTGAGAGATCGTTGAGTCGTTGATTCAGGCCGCCGAGCGCCTCACCATATCGGCGGTCGTTCTCATCGAGCCGTGCCATGAGGTTCTGCAAGAGATGCTCAACGCTATCGAGCGTCTTTGATTGCGAGCGTGTCCGCATTCGCGGTCGGGGGCTTTGTCCAGAATGCGGCATCTTGATCTGAGTTGCTGGAGGCTCGATGGAGCTTCCCCCTCCTGGTCCGAACGCGGGATGGCCTTGGCCCGACGTGTCGGAGGTTAGATCTGCCTCAGTTGTCATCCCAACTCCAACGGGTGCGAAGCCTCGTGGGCCTATCCACCATCAGCCGCCAAACGGTGGTGGTGGCGTTGTCACTCCGGGAGATAGAATGGAGTGAACACAAGAAATTCCGGGACGCGGTTACTGGACAGATGTGTCTGCGTCCACCGTTCCAGTCTTGGGTAAAGATTGTGTTAAGCACTGTATGATTGCTGAACACTGCCGGATGGATGGCGGGCCTGTATTTTGCGTTCGCTTTTGGTGAACGCCTTCAAGTGAACGAACGGATTTGGAGGGAAGCCGAGGGAAGGATGGAGAACGCAAAATGATGAAGTCGGTCTCACATCACGCAGGCGGTTCGCTGACGTTTGAGACGCGCGGGGCTGGGTTTTCGGACATAACGCGTGAGATTGGTCGCTGGCTGGACGAGCATGGAGCCTCAGACGGGTTGTTGAACGTCTTTATCGCCCATACGTCGGCTTCGTTGACCATTCAGGAGAATGCCGACCCGGATGTGCTCAGTGATCTCTCAGACGCACTTGAACGGATGGCCCCGCGCGGCCATGCTTACCGGCATTCCAGTGAAGGCCCGGACGATATGCCGTCCCACATCAAGTCGATGATGACATCAACAAACCTTTCGATTCCCGTCGAACACGGGCGCATGACGCTTGGAATCTGGCAGGGCATCTATCTGGTCGAACATCGCGATGCGCCCCATCAACGCAGGGTCAATCTGACGTTTCTGGGCTCAGGCCTGAGCGACTGAACGAGCGCAGGGGCGAGATGAGGTGAAGTTCGTCAGGCCGACTCAGGCCCAAATGCGCGGGTAGCCAAAACCAGTTCGTGGATAATTCCCGGCTCCGTCATGGCGTGTCCGGAGTCGGGCACGATTTTCAGTTCCGACCCAAGCCACGCTTTGGACAACTCCCACGCGCTTTTTATGGGCGTCACAATGTCATAGCGGCCATGGACAATGACGCCGCGAATGTCTCTCAGCAGATGAGCATTTGCAATGAGTTGGTCGTCGCTCTCGAGAAAGCCGCCATTGACAAAGTAGTGACACTCGATCCTTGCAAAAGCGAGGGCATAGTCATCCCTGGCAAAATGTCTGACGCGGTTCTCGTCGGGCAAGAGGGATATGGTCGTGCCTTCCCAGACGCTCCACGCGCGTGCTGCTTCGCGTTGGGCTTCGGGGTCGTCACCAGTTAGCCGCTTGTGGTACGCGGCGATCATGTCGCCACGCTCATGTACGGGAATTGGGGCCAGATAGGCTTCGAACGCGTCCGGAAAAATCCAACTGCATCCTTCCTGATAAAACCACTCAATCTCGTGCCGCCGCAGCGTGAAAACGCCCCGCAGAATAAGCTCGCTTACATGTCGAGGGTGAGTTTCCGCATAGGCAAGGGATAGCGTCGACCCCCATGAACCACCAAGCAGTTGCCAGCGTTCTATCCCCAGATGCTCGCGCAGGCGCTCCATATCGGCGACGAGATCCCATGTGGTGTTTTCCTCAAGTTCGGCGTGCGGAGTTGACCGACCGCAGCCTCGCTGATCAAACAGGATAATTCGGTAGTGGTCAGGATCATGGTAGCGCCGCATGGTTGGGTTTGACCCGCCTCCCGGACCGCCATGGACCATGAGGGCTGGAACACCATCCGGGTTGCCGCACTCTTCGAAATAAATTTCGTGGATATCGGATACCTTCAGCCGGCCTGTATTGTAGGGTGTAATTTCCGGATAAAGACTAAGCCGAGACATCACTTGAGTCCTCGGTCTCCTCTTGCGGAATCTGAGCAATTTGTGGCTGTTCGGGGAGTTTGGGCCGTTTTCGGAACGGTGCGAGCCGTATGGCCTTGTCGAATAACGCTTCGCCACTCGGGTCCCGCATATCGTCCACGAGTGCATTCATTTTTTGGGCAGGTTGCGGCGTAACCAGACTTACTGCCACGCCCACAACAAGGCCTGTCGGAACCCCGAGGATTGCCGCAAGCTCACCACTCAGATCCGGGAAAAGTGTGCCGGTCCCGGTAAGCTGGAGTGCCATGTGCGCGCCGGCAACGGCGGATCCTGAAAGCATTGCAGCGAGAGCACCCCATTTGGTCGTCCGTTTCCACCAGACGGAAAGCACCAGGGCGGGAAGAAATGCGGCGCCGGCAAGAGAGAATGCCGCGATGGCCGCTCGCAGCACGTCAAAATCGTTCGCGGAAACGTACCAGGCGGCCGCGATCGCCAACAGGGCCATGGCGAGACGAGCGACAATGAGGCGTTTGCCGTGCGTGGCGCGTCGGTGAATCGCACCGTAATAGAGATCGTCGCTGATGGCGCTCCCCGCAGCGAAGGCATGAGCCGCACCGGCCGCCAACGTTGCCGCTATGCCTGCGGCGGCTGCAAACACCACCAGAATGAACGGTAGTCCCGCCATAATTGGCAATGATAGCGCCACGCCGTCACGGGAAATGAGCAATTCCGAAGCGCTGATGACGCCGTCGCCGTTACGGTCGGTAAAGTTGGCGAGGCCGGCATTGCGCAGGCCGCTGATCCAGCCCGGCAGTTCCGATGGTGTTGAGCCGACAATCTGCTCCAGTACAAGATATTTGGCGAATACCGCATAGGCGGGCGCGGTGATAAGGAAGAAGCCAAGAAACAAGGTGCCCCAGCCCATCAGCCTGCGCGATTGCTGTGTATTTATGGCACTGCCGGAGCGCAGCAACAGACTTGGCATGGCGGCTATTCCCGCCAGGACGCAAAAGGCCAGAAATGCAAACTCGGTTCGCGAGAGCGCACCGAAGGCCTGCAGGAACGGTTTGGTTGCCGGTTCGGGCAACTCTCCTGGAAGACCCCCAAGTAGAGGGGCAGGCACACTTGCCTTTGCACCCAGTGCAACCTCGTTGATAGACAAGCGCTCAAGCAGCCAGCCATAGGTCAACTGCGGCAGAGGCAGATTTGTCTGCTGAATGGCCACCACGATCAATGGGACCAAAAGGCCACCCATGACCACCGCATACTGGACACTTTGCGTCCAGGTGAGCGAACGCAGGCCACCGATGACCAGCGTGGCAATAATCAGCCCCGCGCCGCAAAAAACGGCTATCTCGAACGAGACAGACGCAAACAGGGATGTGACAAAGGCGCCGATGCGCAATTCTGCAGCAAGCAGAATGGTGACGGGTGGCAGGACGAGCAGCGCTGCCACGGCGCCCAACAGCGCACTGTCAAAGCGCAGGCGAAAGAACCCGGGCAGTGTATAAGCCCCTGTTTTTCGCAAGAAGGGGACAAATAAAACCGCGCTCAACGCAAAACCGGAGATCAGCCCAATTGAAAGCGCCAATGCGTCGAAGCCGATGAGATAGAGGCTGCCGGTCAGGGCGAAGAGCCCGACACCGCCTATTGCTGTTACCGAAAGGGCGAGCCCGCCGAATACGGGTGGCATGCGGCGGCTGACGGAGAAGAACTCGTGCAGGTCGAGCGTACGCGTGAGAGCAACGATGCTGAGATAAATTATAAGAGGGATCAGGATCATCGCATGGCTGAGCCACAGCTTCGGTGCGCCGAGTTGTTCCAACAACGCCAGAACCAGCAGCAACGCTGTAAACGCACTGACGAAGATTGCGTAATGCGTTCCCAGTCTCGGGTTAAGCGGGCGGTATTGGCTTTGCAGTGACATAGGAGTGAATTCGGATTGTCTGATTAGATATCGTCGGTTGCGCCAAATTTCTGATCCGTTTCGGTTTGCCGGCTTCCGGCCCAGAACACGCCAATGATTAGAATAATCATCACGCCCTGTGCCGAGAGATAGAAGCCAAGTGGAAAACCGAGTAGGGAATCGATGTTCAGTTCAACTGCGAACAGCGGCAAGACGAAGGCGCAAAACGCAGTGACGGCAACAACACCGAATGCCAGGGCAAGGGTAAAGAACCAGTATCGAGAACGCTGGTCTTCATCGATCATGGGTGATTTCTCCTGTCGCCATACCGTGTCCGCAACGCAAGACGGATGAGGGTTATCAGTCTTGGGTTCCCAAGCAAAGCATTGAAAATGCTCGCACGCTCAACGCCAGGGGTTGATATGCATGCAGGCAGGTGCACGGTCTCATTGAAATTACTGGATTTTTCGATCTACACTGGCAATTCACGTTGTAAATTTACAGCGGCGACGAGGAGTGCCAGGGCAAACGGCGTTCCGCAGCTGCCAGGAAGCACTTATCGATGGCCGCCTATAGCATCATCATTGTTGACGATCATCCGCTGTTCAGGGATGCTCTGCGCCAGGCGTTGAGCGACAGCTTTCGAGATCTGAATATCTCGGAAGCCGGTTCGCTGGACGGAATTTCCGGAGCGCTTGAGCAGAACTCTGAAACCGATCTGGTGTTGCTTGACCTTGCTATGCCCGGGGTCAAGGGCTTTTCCGGATTGATGTATCTGCGCGCGCAGTATCCCGAGATACCTGTGGTTGTCGTTTCTGCAAATGAGGACCCTTTCGCCATTCGCCGTTGTATCGAATTCGGCGCATCAGGTTTCATTCCCAAGTCGCTGCCTGTGGAAACCATCCGCGACGCGGTGCGTACAGTGCTGGAAGGCGACGTATGGACACCACCCGATCTTGACCTGGGTGCCGAGGGCGATGGGGAAACGGCAGATCTGGTGGCACGGCTTGCAACCCTGACACCCCAGCAGGTTCGCGTATTGATGATGCTCAGTGAAGGGCTGCTCAACAAACAGATTGCCTATAAGCTGAATGTGTCGGAAGCGACAATAAAGGCGCATGTCTCCGCCATCTTGCAGAAGCTTGGGGTGGACAGCCGCACCCAGGCAGTGATCGCTGTGGGTAAGATTGAGGGTCAGGATTGGCAATCTGCGGGTGACTAGGTGAGTCTGGTCCACAATCTACGTACGTCTCCCTGCAACAATACTATTCAGCCGCGGCCTGGCGAATTCTCGATTGCGCCATAACCGCTCTGAGCGATGCGGGGCGTAGCGGTTTGCGTAGCAATTGCAACCCTTCAGAACGGATCAGCTCCTGTACTTCGCGAGACCGGTCAGCCGTTATCACCACCGCTGGCACCTCGTTGCCGAGTTCGGTTCTAACGGCACGAACGGCATCGAGGCCGGTTTCGTCATCAAGATGGTAATCAGCCAGGATAATTTCAGGACGACGGGAACTCGCCCGCACTTGTGCCACGGCTTCTCGCGAGCCCGCCGCTTTCAGCACATTGCACCCCCAACCCGACAGCAGTGTCTCCATGCCTTCCAGGATCGAGGGTTCGTTGTCGAGACATAACACCGTGCATCCTGAAATCTGACCGGCAACGACCCTGGAATGGCTCGTGCGGCGCTGGGCACGAGGTTCTGCAACAGGCAGGACGACGGAAAATACAGAACCGCGTCTGTTGCGGGACGCCAGGCGCACATCGTGATCGAGTATGCGCCCGATGCGCTCGACAATGGAAAGCCCCAGTCCCAGGCCATGGGTGCCGACCCTGTTGGTGGTGAGTCGCTGGAATTCCTTGAAGATCAATTTCTGTTTTTGTTTTGGAATGCCGGGTCCGGTATCACAGATTTGCACCTCGAGCCGTCCTTCGGCGCGCCGCCTGCAGCCCAGCACCACGCGGCCGCGGTCAGTATATTTGATGGCGTTGGAGATGAGGTTTTGCAGGACGCGACGCAACAGGCGCCTGTCGGACATGACCGAGAGCCCTGAGGGATGGACGCGGAACTCCAGACCCTTGTCCTTGGCGATAGGTTCGAATTCAAGCTTGAGCTGCATGAGCAGATCGGCCACTGGGAACACGCTGATCTCCGGCTTCATGGCGCCGGCATCGAGGCGTGAAATGTCGAGCAGCGTTCCCAGAATTTCCTCAACAGCCTCAAGCGAAGCATCCACGTTCCGGATGAGTCGGCCCTCTTCACCCCGCTTCTTGCGTTCCGCCAGGCTGGTTGTGTAGAGCCGTGCGGCATTGAGCGGCTGCAGAATGTCGTGGCTGGCCGCCGCCAGAAACCGGGTTTTGCCGAGATTAGCGTCATCTGCCTTGGCTTTGGCCTTGGCGAGTTCGCGATTGACCTTGGTCAGCTCGGCAGTTCGCTCCCGCACACGACGTTCGAGCGTTTCATTGACCCGCGCCAGAGCTTCGGCGGCCTCCACCCTGTCGGTAATGTCGGTATAGGTCGTCACGATACCGCCTTGCGGCATGGAGTTGGTGCGTATTTCGACCACCTGGCCCGCATTGTTCATCCGGTCCTGGAACGTTTCCTGGGTTACGGCAAGTTTGTGGATGCGATCCGAGACAAGATCTTCGGTGTTGCCATCGCCAAAGTCACCGCGCTCGGCGCAATGGCGCATGATTTCGTCAAGCGGCACCCCGACCCGGCCGAATTCCTGGGGTAGATTCAGAACCTCACGGAATTGCCGGTTCCAGCAGATTAGCCGCATGTCCTTGTCATAAACGGAAATGCCCTGCCGGACCTGGTCGAGCGCGGATTGCAGGAGATCGCGATTGTACTGGATGGCCTCGGAGGCATCATCGAGCAGTCTTTGCGCCGATTTGACATTCACGGCGCGGCGGCGCAACAGCAGCGAGAGAACAAGGCGGGACGATGCAGTGCCGATGGCGCTCGCGAGCAGATGCTCGGTGTAGCGCAGCAGATGGATATCCGCTTCCGAACTGGGGTGCAGCTCCTCGCCCGTGTTGGAGGCGTACTCCTTAAAAGACCGTCTTGCACGCTCCTCACCAACGTAACGGCCGGCTGTACTCTGCAATTCCTCTACCGTGATTGACGTGCGCCATAGTCGGAAGCCAGGCGTCTGCGGGCGGACCAGTTCGTCTTGAATAAACACGTTGGCCTGAAGGCGCTCAATGGGCTCGGGAGCTCTCAGGAGCGAGACCGTGACATAGGCAACGACGTTGAACAGCAGACTCCAGAACACGCCATGGGGTACGGGTTCGAATGCGAAATTGAACAACACCTGCGGTCTGAGCAGTCCGAGCCCGAAGGGGCCATTGACCAGGATATCGTTCGGTAGAAGACCGGACTGCACGAAGGCTGGCAGAAGCAGTGTGTATGCCCAAAGCGCAAATCCTGCGAGGATGCCGGCGATGGCGCCTCTGGCTGTGGCTCGGCGCCAGACCAGGCCTCCGAAAAAGGCGGGAGCGAACTGGGAAATTGCCGCAAATGACAGCAGGCCGATCGTCGCAAGCGCTCCCGATCCGCCGATCATCCGGTAACAAATGTAGCCCAGAATAAGGATCGCAAAAATCGCCGATCGGCGAATGTTGAGAAGCGAAGCGCTCAAATCTTCCCGCGCCGTTACATCGAGAAAGCGTCGCCGCAACAACAGGGGCACAACCAGATCGTTGGATACCATGATCGAGAGCGCAACAGTTGCTACGATCACCATTGCGGTTGCCGCTGAAAGCCCACCGATGAAAGCTGCAAGCGTCACGAACTGCGCGCCGTCGGAAAGTGGTAGCGCCAGCACGAACATGTCAGCCGAAACTTCGCCGTTCGGGAATGTGAGTAGGCCGGCAATTGCAATGGGCACAACAAACAGATTGATGCCGACCAGATAAAGCGGGAACAGCCATGCCGCGCGGCGTACTTCGTTTTCGGAGTTGTTCTCCACCACCGTCACATGGAACTGGCGCGGTAGCAGAATGATGCAGACAAGCGACAGGAACGTCACGGTGATCCAGGCGCCGCCATTGAACCCGCGGGTGAACAGCTCAGAGATCTGCGGTGTCTCGGCGGCACGTTCAATCAGCGGCCCGAGACCGCCAAACATGCCGAAGGTGACGTAGGAACCCACCAGCAGGAACGCGAGCAGCTTGACCACCGACTCGGTCGCAATGGCCAGCATCAGGCCTTCCTGATGCTCGGTTGCGTCGATATGCCGGGTTCCGAACAGGATCGCAAACGCCGCCATGAGGACAGCCACGATGAAAGCAATATCACCCAATGGTGTGCCGGACAGGGTGGCATCGGGGCCACCCCCGACGGGACCTATGATGGTGGTGACAGATTCCGAAACGGCTTTCAGTTGCAGAGCGATGTAGGGCAGCGTGCCAACCACCACGATCACGGTGACAATTGCGGCAAGCGCCGGATTTTTGCCGTATCGCGCGGCGATAAAGTCAGCGATCGATGTGATGTTCTGGGTTTTCGACAATCGGATGATCCGGATCACCAGTGGCCAGCCCACCGCAAACATGATGATGGGTCCGATATAGACAGGAATAAAGTTGTATCCAGTCGTGGCAGAGAGCCCGACGCTGCCGAAGAAGGTCCAGGATGTGCAATATACCGCGAGCGACAACGCATAGATGGCGGGACGGCCCTTGGTCGAGGATTGCGGCCTGGCCTTCCTGTCACCGAAATAGGCAACACCGAACAGGAAGCCCAGATAGGCGAGCGCCGCGCTTATGATGATCCAGCCGTCAATCATGGGCTCTGAAACCCGTTGTTCCTGCAGCGGCTGCTCGCCGCTCGGCGGAAATTTGTGGTTGGGTCAAAAGCTTACAGGCTGAATTGCGTTGGGGCGAGTCCCGTGAAACTCACGTGGTTTATGCGGTCGATTTTTTGCAGATTTAGTCGTGCACGCTCACATGCGTTGCGCATATTACAACCCATGATTGCGCGCGCGCTTTGACAACACGCGTGCTGCAAGTTACAGGCGAACTGAGGACAAGAACAGGAGGATCAGTCCATGCTCAAGGAATTCAAGGAATTCGCCATGCGCGGCAACGTTGTCGACATGGCGGTCGGCATTGTCATTGGTGCTGCGTTTACGTCCATCGTGAAATCGCTGGTTGGCGACATCCTTATGCCGGTCGTCGGCCTGATCACGGGTGGGGTCGATTTCACCAATGTTTTCATAACGTTGAAGGGTGACAGCTTTCAGACACTGAAGGCGGCGCAGGACGCCGGGGCAGTCACTTTGAATGTCGGGCTGTTCATCAATGCGCTGATCAGTTTCCTGATTGTGGCGTTTGCTCTGTTTATGGTGGTCAAGTCCATCAATCAGCTCAAACGCAAACAGGAGGAATCTCCCGAAGAAGCCCCGCCGCCCCCGCGTGAAGTGCAGCTATTGGAAGAAATTCGTGACGCGCTGGTGAAGAAGTAAACGCAGATAGTCTCTGCCAGCCTTGCCCCACCGGGCGGTAAAATCAGGTTTTTCTTTTAAAACAGAAGGTTAATGGTGCCCACGGAGTGAATTGAACACTCGACCTCTCCCTTACCAAGGGAGTGC
>DEIT01000051.1 GCA_002352635.1 Hyphomicrobiaceae bacterium UBA2767
GCTAGAATCTCTTGATCAATCACTGTTGCAATGTCCCTCGCGGCATCGGCGTAGCAGGGCAACGCCGCGACATTGCCTCGCGCCTCAAACAATTTCCTGAGCCTGGCGGTTGGCCGCAGATTGCCCGCCTCCACGATCAGGTAAGCATCCAGGCCGTCATCAAGCAGACCCTCAATGTCTTCCGGCTTAAGCCGCCGCTCGGCCTTGATATGAACGATACGGCGTTCCGCGAACATGGATCGCGTCTGCAGCTCGACTGCAAGCCGATCAGGATTTTCGGCGAGGTCCCGGTCGTCGAGGCGCACGACCTCGGCTTCGGGTTGGGCGGATGAGGAAATGCTCCGTGTAAGCTCACGAGCACGTTCGGCAACAAGTGACTGTTCTGGACCGTATATTAGAGCGGCCGAGAGGCGCATGTCGGGCTTTCGCACGAAAGCGGGTGTTTGGGCGGCTTTAAGAGCAACCATAGTTGGTGCCGATAAAATCAGGTGAAGTGCGTTTCTATCATGCCCGGCTGGAGAGAAAGCCGGCAACACCAGTTCTGATGCTTTCGGCAACGGTGCGAGCTGCTCGGTTCTCCGCGTCTATGCGCGCTCTGACATTCGCAAAAGTGGGGTCGAACCTATCAAACGCTGCACGTCCAACACCGACGCCTTCAAGGACGACTTTTCTGTCGGCGACACTAATCAGTTTGTACTTTGCTTCAAGATTGTAGAGCTCACCCTCGGCGTCACCGGTCTTCTGGACGAGTGTTTTTGTCACTGATTCGCGGATCGATATATCGAGCCGGTAGCGGGTCTCACCTGCGTGCCCGCCGCCGGTTGTTGCGAAGATCAATTCATTTCGCAGACGCTGTCCGGTCCGGCCGGGGATTTTGGAGATATCAATCCCCGCCATGACATCTTTAAGCTGTGCGCCACTCTGGGTCGTGCCGTAAAGCGGCTTGCAAGCAGAAAGGAGTGGAGCGGCAAGCAATGCCGAGCCAATCAGCGCGAGCGCCCGCCTCCGGCTGTTCAGGCTGGACCTGTCTGGTCTATTAGGCGACGACATTTACAATCCTTTGCGGAACGACAATGACCTTCTTGACGTCCCTTCCCTCAATGGCGCGCATGACATTTTCAAGCTTCAGCGCAGCCGCCTCAATATCCTCTTTCCGCGCATCGCGCGCAACTGTCAATTCATCGCGCCGTTTGCCGTTGACCTGAACGGCAATGGTGACCGTATCTTCAACCAGCAGGGACGATTCAGGCGCCGGCCAGGGTGTTTCTGCCAATGACGCCTGGCCGGTTCCCAAGTCCTTCCAGCATTCTTCGCCTAAATGCGGCATCATTGGGCCGAACAGGACAATCAATATTTCAAGCGCCTCGCGCAATGCCCAAGCATAATCTTTTTCGCTGTTGTCGGGTTGAGCGGAAAGCGTGTTTGCAAATTCATAGATGTGAGCAACAGCGCGGTTGAATCGCAGCGCCTCAATGTCCTCCGAAACTGCATTCAGGGCCTTGTGAGCGGCGCGGCGCAGAGCAAGCGCGTCGTCGCTGAAACTCTCTGGCTTGGGATTGCCGGCCGGGCACGCGCGCGGAGCGAGTTCGCCAATGAGCCGCCACAGTCGTTGTACGAAACGCCATGCACCCTCAACGCCCGCTTCTGTCCATTGCACGTCGCGCTCAGGAGGTGAATCGGAAAGCATGAACCAGCGGATTGTGTCGGCTCCGTAGTGGCCGATAATATCTTCCGGATCAATGGTATTGTATTTGGACTTCGACATCTTCTCGATGGGTCCGATTTTTACCGGGGCACCCGTCTTGGCGAGGACTGCACTGCGTTTCTCCCCCTCGCCCTTTATCACGACATCCGATGGCACCACCCAAGAGCCATCCTCAAGCTGGTAGGTTTCGTGGTTCACCATTCCTTGTGTGAACAGTCCGTCAAATGGCTCCTTGAGATCCACATGTCCGGTTGAGTTCATCGCACGAGTAAAGAATCGTGAATAAAGCAGATGCAGAATTGCGTGCTCGATACCGCCAATATACTGGTCCACGGGCAACCAGTAGTCGACCGCACTACGGATGGTCGGTGTGTCCGCGCGGGGCGCACAAAATCTGGCGAAATACCAAGAGGAATCAACGAATGTGTCGAAGGTGTCTGTCTCGCGGCGCGCGCCCTTGTCGCACTTGGGGCATGTCACATTCTTCCAGGTAGGATGATGGTCGAGGGGGTTTCCAGGCTTGTTGAAGGTCACGTCGTCGGGCAGCTCAACAGGCAGTTCAGCTTCCGGAACCGGAACGACACCGCAATCATCGCAATGAATGATGGGAATCGGGCAACCCCAATAGCGCTGACGCGAAATGCCCCAGTCACGCAAGCGATAATTCACGGTACGCTCGCCCATGTGAGAAGCCTCATAGCGGTTTGCGACTTCTTCCTTGGCGGCGGGCACGGTGAGACCATCAAGAAAGTCCGAATTTATGAGCTTTCCGTCGCCGTCATAAATTTCATTTCTGCTGGAATAGTCACGCACATACGTGTCGAGCGCCTCGTTGCTGAGATCCATCGGCGCAACAACAGGGATAATCTCGATGCCGAGAGCCTTGCAGAAATCGAAGTCGCGCTGATCGTGACCTGGACAACCGAAAATTGCGCCCGTGCCATAGCCCATTAGAACGAAATTGGCGACCAGAAGGGGAACGGTTTTTCCCTCGACAAACGGATGGACCACGCGCAATCTGAGATCATGGCCGGTCTTCTCAGCCTTCTCCAAGGCCTCTTCAGTCGTGCCGCTCCGCTGCACCTCTTCAATGTATTTGGCAATCCCTGTGTCTTTTTTGGCGGCTTCCAACGCAAGCGGATGATCAACGGAGACAGCACAGAATGTCATACCGAAAATGGTGTCGTGGCGAGTGGAGTAGACTTCCAACTCGCCAGCTGACGCATTGTTTGTGTCCACCAGCACGAGCTTGAATTGCAAACCTTCCGAACGCCCGATCCAGTTGCGCTGCATGGTCCTCACTTTTTCGGGCCAGCGTTCCAACCCGTCGAGCGCTTCCAGCAATTCTTCGGACATCTCCGCAATATTCAGGAACCATTGGGTGAGTTCGCGCTGCTCAACCTCCGCGCCCGAGCGCCAGCCCTTGCCGTCGATGACCTGCTCATTGGCGAGCACGGTTTGATCGACTGGATCCCAATTCACTTTGGCGGTGCGTCGTGAAACGAAACCGTTGGCCAGAAAATCGAGAAAGAGCTTTTGTTCTTGAGCATAGTATTCGGGATCGCTGGTCGCCAGCTCGCGACTCCAATCGAGCGACAGGCCAAGGACCTTGAGCTGGGCGCGCATGGCGTCGATGTTCGCGTAGGTCCACTCGCGCGGATGGACGCCACGTTCGATTGCCGCATTCTCGGCCGGCATCCCGAACGAATCCCAGCCCATCGGGTGAAGCACGTTGAAGCCCATCGCCCGTTTGTAGCGAGCGACCACATCACCCATGGTGTAGATACGCATATGCCCCATATGAATGCGCCCCGACGGATAGGGAAACATCTCCAGGACATAGTATTTTTCACCCGGACGACCCTCATCGGCGCTGAACAGGTCCTTGTCGTCCCAG
>DEIT01000077.1 GCA_002352635.1 Hyphomicrobiaceae bacterium UBA2767
AATTACAGCCAGATGTGGGGCGCCATCCGAAGACGGGGGGATTGCCAACTTTGACGGAACGACGCCGCCGTAAAGCGGGCCGCAGCCAGAGCCAGGCCCTTGTCCCGTTCGGGAAACGGCCCCTGCCGCAAATTTACTTGCCTGCCACCCGGCGCGCGGCGTCTGCTGTGTTTTTGCCAGAACCCGGTGATTCTCGAGCGGCAACGCGGGTTAAATGGTTGGCCAGCACCTGCCTTGCGGCAATTGTGGGTGTCGGTGTCATCGGATCAAGCATCTATGCATCCATGAATGTGGAAGACGGTACCGGCGTGGTGTCGTCAATCAAGCGCGCCGGACTGGCTGCCATGAAACCGGTGCAGAGAGCCCTGCCGGTTGCAGCCTTTCAGTCGGTTGCGGGACAGAAGGGCGACCGTATTCCAACGACAACCGAGGGGCTTTCCACCCGGCATATCATTCATGACACCGTGGTTCAGAGGCGCAATGAGCGTGAGTATATCCGCATCAAACCTTATGCCCGCCTCGTTGCCCGCCTCGGCACATCGCATCCCCCTGAAGCATCTGAAATCCCCGCTTTCAATCCCTTCAAGCTCTATTCCAATCCAAAACCAGTCGCGGATAATAGCGACGGTGAAGCGCGAATCGATACAAGCCGCGATGCGCGAATCGATGTTTACGAGCTGGAAGGCGGAATTCTTCCCACCAACGACGGTTTGGCACTTGAAGCGAAGGAACTTGCCGAACTGATGGCGGAGCGCGATGCGCTGTCCGCTGTACAGCCCTTTGCGATGCGCCCAGGTATTGATCCGGAGGATGGTGCCAATGGGCTCGTCCAGCGCGCGGCTTACCATCCCGACGATGCCCCCTCGCCGCAACAACTTGGCCGGGATATCGAACCCAACACAACGATTGTCGCCAAGACCGTCGAGACGCTCGAAGGCGTGGACGAAGTCGCCGATGGCAGTGAAACGAAAGCCATTACGGTTGAGAAGGGCGACACCCTCATGAGCATTCTGGCGAATGCGGGGGCTGAAAAATGGCAAGCCAAGGCAATTGCCGACGCCATGGCGCCGGTATTCAAGCCGAAGAATTTGAATAAGGGGCAGGAAGTCCGTTTCACACTGGTGCCGGCGCCGAAAAACGATGCGCAAATGGAACCGGTCAAGGTGAGCCTCTTCACGGGCAAAGCCCATAATGTCACGGTGGTTCGCGATGGCGCGGGTGAATATGTCGCCAGCGACAATCCGATCACCCTGAAGGTTGCAAATAATCTCCGGCGTACGGTGCGATCAAAGCGAGCATCGCTTTATACCAGCTTCTACCACTCAGCGCTTAACCAGGGTGTTGGGGCTGATCAGATCACGAAGCTTCTGCGGGTCCACTCTTATGACGTGGACTTCAAGCGCCCAACCCATCCAGGTGATTCGTTTGAAGTCTTCTTCGGTCTTGAGAAAGACGAAAGCGGACAGGAACAAGCTCTTGGTGAAGTCCTCTTCACCGCTATGACCGTAGGCGGCGACGAGCAGCGCTACTACCGGTTCCGCACGCCCGATGGCGCAGTCGATTTTTATGACAAGGACGGCAACAGCGCGAAGAAGTTCCTGATGCGCAAGCCCGTGAAAGGCGCGCGCTACACTTCGGGTTTCGGCATGCGGCGTCATCCGATTCTAAAGTACCGCAAGATGCATACCGGCACCGACTGGGGTGCAAAGAGTGGAACCCCGATTCTCGCGGCTGGCAATGGTGTTGTTGAAGAGGCAAAGCGCAGGGGCGGAAACGGTAATTATGTGCGGATCCGTCATGCCAACGGTTACAAGACGGCGTACAGCCACATGTCGCGATTTGCCCGCGGGCTGCAGCCTGGCATGAAAGTACAGCTGGGCCAAATCATCGGATATGTTGGCTCGACCGGCCTGTCGTCAGGTCCGCATTTGCACTTCGAGGTTCTGGTCAACAACCGTTTCGTCAACCCGATGACCATTCACGTACCGCGCGGCCGTCAGCTTGCCAGCAAAGACTTGGCCAACTTCTATAAGGAACGCAATCGCATCGACAATCTGATGCAGCGTTCGCCAGTCACAACCCGCATGGCGGCTGTCCAAAAATAGTACTCATAATGAGGGGAACCCTTCGGGGGAATAAAGCGCGTCTTGATTGAGGCGCGCTTTTTTGCGTCCACTCCCTACGGGATGTATTCGTCGCGCCAGTTCAGAACAACGTTGAACGAGATGGATATGCGGACATCTTCGAACAGGTTCGGATGCACAAGATGATGCACAAAGGCCGGCCATATAAGGATCATTCCGGGCTCGGGAATGACCCGATGCTCTGCCTCGACCTGTCCATCGCCTTTTACGGCCAGCATGTTTGCCTGCGCACGCGGATCGAAGAAACTGATAGCGCCGGGATTAAGATCTGACCGCCCTTTCACCTTCGGCTCGCCGGACGGCACCTGCACGTAGTAGGTACCGCTCAGCCAGGAGTGTGGATGGTTGTGCAGATTGTGATAATCGCCAAACCTGTTCACATTCGGCCAAGCCTGAACATGCCAGTCCATGTCGTAGTCAATACCGGCATTGCGCGCATATTGCTGGGTTGAAACGTCAACGCACTCCTTAAGCCAAGAGACCGCCGGGTGGGAAATGTCGAAAAAATTCCCACTGAGATATTCGGTGGTCATATCCTGCGACCGTGAGTCGAGATCCTCAATCATCTCGGTCAGGACGATGTTGGCATTGTCGGCACCGGGCAACCGGTCCACAAGCAGAGTCGTCGGCCAAAGCTCTCGAAATTCAGCCGCGACTTTCTTGTCTTCCGCCATAGTCTAGATGTCCTCAAGCTTGAGTTCAGCGCGCAACTTCCGGGTTAGTTTGTGCACGGCCAGGCGATGCGACGCGGCGATATAGAGTTGCAGGTCCTCGTTGTTCAGGCCGGGCTCGTCATACATCTGTATCCACTTGCCCCCACGCGCGGCCAAATATGGCGCCGGCCGCAAGCCGGGTTGCTCCTTCAACATCTCAAAGGCAATCTCGGAACACTTGAATGTAACGAATGGTGTGTCGCCCTTCGACCAGCCGCCAATAGCGAAAACCTTCCCACCCACTTTCCAGACATGAGCGCCGCCCCATTGCACCACGCGGGACGCGGCAGGCAATGAGGCGCAAAACGCGTCATAATCGTCATAGGTCATCATGAGCGGATATTCACGCCGCCTTGCTGACGGCCTCGCCGTTGATAACGAGGCCATCGGCATTCGCTGACACTTTCACCGTGTCACCATCCTTGATGGTGCCTTCAAGCGTCAACTCGGCAAGCGGGTCCTGAAGATTTTTCTGAATGACCCGCTTCAGGGGGCGCGCGCCATAAGCCGGATCGTAACCCTGGTTGGCGAGCCACTCTCTGGCATTCGCGTCCATCTCAACCGTCATCTTGCGCTCATCGAGCAGCTTCTGCAGCTGAGCCATCTGAATATCGACAATGGCCGCCATCTGCTCGCGCTTCAGGCGATGGAACAGGATGATCTCATCCAGCCGATTCAGAAACTCGGGCCGGAAATGAGCCTGCACCATGGCCATAACCTGATCGCGCACCGCGCCCGTATCCTCGCCTTCCGGTTGGTTCACAAGAATCTCCGCCCCGATGTTTGAGGTCATGATGATGAGCGCGTTGCGGAAGTCGACGGTGCGGCCCTGGCCGTCTGTCAGGCGTCCGTCGTCGAGCACCTGCAGCAGCACGTTGAACACGTCAGGATGTGCCTTCTCGATTTCGTCAAAAAGGATCACCTGATAGGGCCGGCGGCGAATGGCTTCAGTTAATGCTCCGCCTTCTTCATAGCCAACATAGCCTGGAGGAGCGCCAATGAGCCGTGCAACGGAATGCTTTTCCATGTATTCCGACATGTCGATGCGCACCATTGCGTGTTCGTCGTCGAACAGGAAGGTGGCCAACGCCTTGGTCAACTCGGTCTTTCCGACACCAGTCGGTCCAAGAAACATGAAGGACCCGATCGGGCGATTCGGGTCTTGCAACCCGGCCCGTGCGCGTCGCACCGCGGTCGAAACGGAGGCGACAGCCTCTTCCTGACCTACAACGCGCCTGGCCAATGCCTCTTCCATGCGCAATAGTTTTTCGCGCTCGCCTTCGAGCATCTTGTCGACAGGAATTCCAGTCCAACGCGACACCACCTGCGCGATGTGATCGCTGGTGACAGCCTCTTCCACCATCCCGCCATCAACCTGTTCCTGCTGTTCTGTCTCAACAAGTTTTTTCTCCAGCTCGGGGATCTTGCCATAGGAAAGCTCGCCGGCCTTGGCCAGGTCACCGGAACGCTGTGCCTGCTCGAGTTCATGACGCGCGGCTTCGAGTTCTTCCTTGAGCGTCTGTGCCGCAGAGAGTTTTTCCTTCTCCTCCTGCCAGCGCCGTGTCAGGGCGTCCGCTTCTTCCTCTAAGTCAGCGAGCTCCTTTTCGAGCGCCCCGAGCCGGTCTTTTGACGCAGTATCGTCTTCCTTCTTCAATGCTTCGCGCTCAATCTTGAGCTGAATAATACGCCGGTCGAGTTCATCGAGCTCTTCCGGTTTGGAGTCGACCTGCATTCGCAGCCGGCTGGCCGCTTCATCCATCAAATCGATAGCTTTGTCCGGGAGAAACCGGTCAGTAATGTAACGGTTGGATAGCGTGGCTGCCGAAACCAGCGCGTTGTCGGTAATCCTGACACCGTGATGCAGTTCGTATTTTTCCTTCAGGCCGCGCAGGATTGAGATTGTATCCTCGACCGTGGGTTCGGCGATGAACACGGGCTGGAAACGTCGGGCAAGAGCCGCATCCTTCTCAACATTCTTGCGATATTCATCGAGCGTCGTCGCACCAATGCAATGAAGTTCACCCCTGGCAAGTGCGGGTTTCAACAGGTTGGAGGCATCCATCGACCCCTCCGATGCGCCGGCGCCGACGATTGTGTGCATCTCGTCGATAAACAGGATGATTTTGCCAGCGCTGTCCGTTACCTCGTTGAGCACCGACTTCAACCGCTCTTCAAATTCACCACGATATTTCGCACCCGCGATCAATGCTCCCATATCCAGAGCCAGCAGTTGTTTGTCTTTGAGGCTCTCCGGCACATCTCCGTTTACGATGCGCAGGGCCAAGCCTTCCGCAATTGCGGTCTTGCCAACACCTGGCTCACCGATGAGGACTGGATTATTTTTGGTCCGCCGCGAAAGCACCTGAACCGTACGGCGGATTTCTTCATCCCGGCCGATAACGGGATCAAGCTTGCCCTCCCTTGCGGCTTCAGTCAGGTCGCGGGCATAGCGCTTGAGCGCGTCATAAGCCTGTTCGGCAGATGCCGAATCGGCCGTTCGTCCTTTGCGCAAATCGTTGATCGCCGTATTGAGTGCAGCAGGCGTCACGCCCGCATTTTCCAGAATCTTTGCCGCGTCAGACCCCTTCTCGACCGCAAGCGCAAGCAGAAGCCGCTCGACGGTTACGAACGCATCACCCGCTTTTTTTGCTGCCTGTTCGGCAGTCTCGAAAATGCGGGCTGTTTCAGGCGCAAGATAAATCTGGCCCGCGCCACTCCCTGAAACCTTAGGCAATTTGGCAAGGGCAGCCTCGGTCTCGGCCAAAGCCTGGCCGGGATTGCCACCTGCGCGTGAAATGAGGCCGGCGGCGAGCCCCTCCTCGTCGTCCAAAATGACTTTTAGCAAATGCTCAGGAGAAAACCGCTGATGGCCCTCACGCAAAGCGAGGCCTTGTGCCGACTGGATAAACCCGCGGGCACGCTCTGTGTATTTTTCAAAATCCATACTCAAACCCCTTTCTGGCACGCGATCCCCGCCTCAAAGCGCAGACACCGCGCCCGGTCGTCCGGGCAACACCGCCGAAACAGACGGCATATACTAAATCTATTCGGCCAATTTCTTGACCATTCGAATCCTGAATAGGCATTCCCTTTCATCTATATAGTGTTGCCGCAGCGCAACAAAAAGGGCATAACCGCCATCCTTTCTAGGACGGGATCATGACCAACACAGACGCCATGCGTGTCACCGCGCTTTACCGCTATCCGGTTAAAGGGCTGCGGCCTCAGGAACTCTCGAAGGTTGAATTAAAGGCTGGCGAGACAATTCCCTATGACCGGGCCTGGGCCATAGAAAATGGCCGCGGCCGGTTTAACCCTGAAAGCCCGCAGCACCTGCCAAAGATCAATTTCCTGATGCTCATGCGCAACGAGCGCCTTACGGCGCTCGAGATCGAATTTGACGAAACCGATCACACGCTCGCCCTGTTCCGAAACGGAAAACAGGTTGTCAAAGGCTCTCTTGACACTGCATTGGGCCGTCAACTCATCGAACAGTTCATGGCCGGTTACATGGAGCAGGAATTGCGCGGCGCTCCGCACATCGTCCACGCGGAGGGGCACAGCTTTTCCGATGTCGCTACGAAGTGCGTGCATATTGTAAATCTGGCCAGCGTGCGCGAACTGGAGCGCGTTGCGGGAAAGGAAATTAACCCGCTTCGATTCCGAGCCAATATCTATGTTGACGCTGGCGACCCGTGGGTTGAGTTCAATTGGGTCAATCAACAATTGCGCGTTGGTGATGTTGCGCTCGATGTTCTCGACCGTACCAAACGCTGCGCCGCGACAAACGTAGATCCGCAGACAGCAGAGCGTGATATGGCAATCCCCGCCGCGCTAATGCGCGCCTACGGGCATGAGGACTTCGGCATCTATGCGACCATCGCGCAGGGCGGCATGATTGCCCGGGATGACACCATTCGCATGGTGGACTGAACAGCTTCGTCTGCACAAAGACTCTCAAGAGAAATAGACGGTTAGGTAACGGCTTCGTCCGGAGTTTCCCCGGCGTCAGTTTTTTCCGGCACCTCTTCCACGTCCCCGCCACCCTTTTTCTTGGGTTTGTCCGCGTCCGGAGCTGTACTGCCATTGCTCTTGGTCGCGCGCGAAAGCGTCCTCAGAACACCTTCATCATTGTTGGTCTGATCGTCGGCCTGATCAGAAACCTGAGCTGCGGGACTACTGGTGGGCGCTTCCTCCGGTTGCTTGCTGGTTTCCGGTTGCTTGCTGGTTTCCAGCTGTTTGCCATCGGATTCCTCTGCAGGGCTACCAGATCGCGCCCGCTCGGCACCGGAACCATTTAGGCTGTCGGGCTGCTGCACCTGATTGGCCATGATAATGCGGTTGTAGTGTTCGGCATGCTGCAGATAGCTCTCACCTGCAACCATGTTGCCTGAGGAAAGTGCATCATGCGCCAACGCCGCGTACTTCTCTGCGATATGAGACGCCGAACCGCGGATCTTTACATCCGGGCCGTTTGACTCGTAATTGCGGCTGAGCGGGTTCTGCGGCTTACGCCCCCGCCCTCGCCCTCGGCGGTTCTGTTGCCCTTGCCTCATCGGCTTTCTAGGTCCGTTGGCCATGCTCGATTGTCCTGTCCAGTCTTCAAACGTGTGTAGCGCCAGCCCGTGCTGGCATCAGTGATCGCTCGTTCTGGATTGCGCTACCTTGTTAAGTCCCAACTACCCCCAACGGCTTCAGAGAAATCAAACTCAACAGAGAGAGAAATCCGATATCTCGGGAATATTTTTCCAAAGCCATGTCAGCAAGGGCTCGCCCCTTCAGGACCGGATCAAACGATCGCCGCACCGGCCGTCATGGGCATTGAAGCCGTACCGTATTTTCGTCTCGCGCCATAACAAAGACACGCTCGGTGTCTTTCGAACGCTTCGTATCCGGCTATTTTCGGCTTGCTCACATTGACACGCTCAAAGACGTTTAAGCGCATCTTGTGATTTGAACCTAGCGTGATCGCGCAAAATTTCCAACCCCCTTTTTCCGCCAATCTACAGCGTTAGTGAACGCCTTGCACCGACGCATCGAACGCGGCCGCCAAGGTCTTTCCATCGGCGAACCTCATCAAAGACAAGTACCCCCTCCTGATCCGCGAGCAGTGCACTCACCGCGTCCGCCTGTCCTGCGCCAACTTCAAGCAGTACCCAGCCGCGGTGTGCAAGAATTTCACCAAGGCGGGGGACGATCGCCCGGTAAGCGTCAAGGCCGTCCGCGCCACCATCAAGCGCGCGCGTCGGATCGTAGGTATGCACCTCAGGTTCCAGATTGGAGATTTCCCCGGCTGGAATATAGGGCGGATTCGCAACAACCAGATCGAACTGGCCCGCCAAACCGTCTGCCCAGTGCGCACGCATGAACTGCGCGCGCGCGTCAACTCCGTGCCGCTCGGCATTGGTACGGGCGACCCCAAGCGCTTCTTCGGAGATATCGGTTCCGACGCCCCTTGCAGTCATCCTATTGAGGAGCAAGCTAACAAGGATGCACCCCGACCCGGTTCCGATATCGAGGATCGACAAGGGATCGCCGCCGCCTAGCTCCTGCGTGACATCCTGCGCCGCCGCCACAAGTGTCTCGGTGTCGGGGCGCGGATCGAGTGTGTCAGGGGATATGTCGAAATCCAGCCCCCAGAATTCGCGCTCACCTAATATCCGGGAGACCGGCTCGCGAGCGCAGCGACGCTCGGCGAATCGCCTAGCCAGCTGCAGTTCGGCATTTCCTACAGTCAGCCCTGGCTCCGCAGCAAAATTTTCATGACTGACGCCGCAGGCGTGACAGACAAGGATGCGTGCGTCGAGTTCCGGCGCTGCAATCTTCGCCTTCCGAAACGCCGTCACCAGTTGGCGATAGAGAGTGTGTAGTGTTGGAGGCGCCGATGATGTGGGTGGCGCAGCGCTCTTATGCGGCTGGTTGTTCATCGATAGCTGCCAGTTGACTGGCCTGATGTTCAGTGGTGAGTGCGTCGATAATCTCATCGAGTGCGCTGCCTTCCAGAACCTCATTCAACTTGTGTAGCGTGAGATTGATACGGTGGTCGGTGACGCGGCCTTGCGGGAAATTATACGTCCGGATACGTTGAGACCGATCGCCGCTCCCCACCTGCCCACGGCGGTCGGCGGCTCGCTCCGCATCCTTCTTTTCCCGCTCCACTTCGTACAGCCGCGCGCGCAGCACCTTCATCGCCTTCGCGCGGTTCTTGTGTTGGGACTTCTCATCCTGCTGGCTAACCACGATGCCGGTTGGCAAATGGGTAATACGTACAGCACTATCCGTGGTGTTTACCGACTGACCACCCGGACCGCTCGCCCGGAAAACGTCAACGCGCAAATCCTTCTCATCAATCTC
The DNA here is from genome assembly GCA_002352635.1 of Hyphomicrobiaceae bacterium UBA2767. Classification (GTDB taxonomy): domain Bacteria; phylum Pseudomonadota; class Alphaproteobacteria; order Rhizobiales; family Methyloligellaceae; genus UBA2767. The sequence goes on from DEIT01000077.1 coordinate 9,212, forward strand.
GACATCGACTTCTTCCGCTTCCGGTAGAACCGCCACCGTCGCTGCAGAGGTGTGGATGCGACCGCTCGATTCCGTTTCAGGCACGCGCTGAACACGGTGAACACCGGATTCGTATTTAAGCCGGGCGAAGGCGCCCTTGCCGCTCACATTTGCAACAATTTCCTTGTATCCGCCCATGGCGGCATCGCTCGCGGAAATGATCTCGATCTTCCAACCCTTGAGATCGGCGTATCGCTGGTACATGCGGTAGAGATCACCAGCAAAAAGAGCCGCCTCATCGCCGCCCGTTCCCGCACGCACTTCCAGTATGACGTTTTTCTCGTCCGCAGCATCTTTTGGCAGAAGCAGCAAACGCAGGTTCTGCTCCATCTCCGCGACCCTCGGTTCGAGGTCCTGAAGTTCCGCCTGTGCGAGCTCAACCATCTCGGCGTCTGCACTGCTGTCAGCAATAATTTCGCCCAGCTCTGTCAGTTCTTTTCTCGCTGCATGCATCTCGTTGATAGCTGACACAACAGGGTCGAGTTCTGCGAACTCGCGCGCAAGGCGGACATAGGTTTCCTGGTCGGAACCGGCGGCAAGATTTCCCTGCACGGTTTCCCAGCGCTCGACGAGTTGTTTGAGTTTTTGTTCAGGAATCGCGGACATTGCGCACAGTTAGACGATTTTGGGGTGAAGGGGCAACGTCGTGTTGCGCCAGCTTATGGCAGTTTATCGGATTTGCGGTTGTCCGGGTCGAATACTTGCGGACGCGGANNNTGCTGTCGCCAAGCGGACGCACCAGATCCCAGGCGCCGCGCATTACGCCTGGAATTGGTTCGGGCAAACTATCGAGTGTGCCCCAAACCGCGCGCGGATTTTGTGATGCATACCACAAGCCAAATCCGAGCGCGCCGATGAACCCGACAAGTGCAATCCAGTTCGCGACACTCCGAACCAACGCGGCGCTGCGAACGTTGGGCTTTGTCTCCTGTATCGTTGCTTCCTTGACGTCGGCATGCACCGGCGCAGCAGCAGGCGCGCTTGTTACTGGTGGTGGCGGTGCCCCGCCAGCATTGTCCTGAGGCATCGCAGCCTTCACCGATTGCTTCAGTAACGGCGAGGTAGCTGGTGGAATCGCCGGCGCGACAGGCGCAGGTATTTCAGTCGCTGACTGCGCCGGAGCCGGGGGATTTTCAACAGGTTTGAGCGCATCAAGCTGCACTTTCATCCGGCGCAATATAGGCCGCGAGTCA
>DEIT01000102.1 GCA_002352635.1 Hyphomicrobiaceae bacterium UBA2767
AAGCTGTCAAAGAACGGCGGCAAGACCTTCGGCAACGAACGTCAGGTGGGAATGGGCAAGCTGGGTGAATATTTCAAACAGGTGCGCCTCAACCGTCTCGGAACCAGCAACGAAGACGGCTTCGTGGTGGCCATATCGTCATCCGCCGCCGTCGTGCGCGCCATCGTTTCGGCATCGGCTGAATTCCAGATCATGAGTAATTAGCAAGGATTGAACTGCGCAGCGATCAACCCATGAACGCCAGAATAAAGCTCTCGAGTCCACCGTTCAGAAAATTCCATACCATCGGCACCAAAACGACCAACACCGTGACTTTAGCGAGAGCGGGCGCAAACCCCGGGAATGCACCGTCAGACTGATAGGCGTTCGCGCTTCGCCACACGCCAATGCCGGCAAAGATCGGATATCCGAGCGCCGACATCGCCCGATCACAGGCACAAGCGGCCTTAGACCGAGAACGAAGAACCCCGCCGCTACAAAGAAAGACAGGACAAAGAAACCGATCCACCACATAACGAAATAGATCCAGAAGGCGTGGCTCAAGGGCTGCTCACCGCGCCACAGTTCCTTGAAGCCTTCAATAATCCCATTGATCATTTTCATTTCACTCGTTTTCGGGTGACTAGAATTCGACCGTTTCGGCGTTCGCCGAATTCCAGATCATGAGCAACTGAGGGTGCGGGTACAGCTCAACGCTCAGCCCATAAACATCAGAACAAGGTTCATGATCTCGCCGTTGATGAAACTCCACGCCATCGGTGCCAAAACCAGACAGATCGCGGCCTTTGCGAGAAACGGGTAGAGGTCGTTAAGCTCATACGCATTTGCGCTGCGCCACACGCCAATGGCCGCAAAGACCGGGTAAACAACCACGGCCAATGTAACGGCCAAAACCCCAAGCGGTCTCAAACCAAGAGCTAAGAAGCCCACAGCGACAAAGAAGGACAGGAACATAAAGCCGATCTGCCCAATAACGAAATAGACCCAGAACGCTCGGCCCAGCGGCTGCTCACCCCGCCACAGTTTCTTCAAACCATTGATGGTTCGGGTGATCATTTCTGTTTGGTGTGCCTCCTCGCGACCGGAATTCGAAGGAATTTAGTCGATCGGCTTTTCGGTGAGTGGGGGAAAGAAGTTTCGATAGTCATCACTATAGACATGGGCATTCGGAACACTTTTGCAAGAAACTGACTCCCCTGATCAGTAATTCAAACCACCAACGCTTGAGATCAACAACCTATGTCGGCGCTTTGCCCGAAGGCACTTAGTTGAGGAAAATTATGGAAATATTTTTTGACGAACCCGATCAACAACCAGATGACCGCACTCGACGAAGGACCCGCAAATCAATCGAAGAAATTCTGGCCGGACCTCAGGAGGAAGGTTCATCAAGCCCGCCTCAACCAACGTCGGTATTCGGGACGCACGAGCCTGCTCCTGAAGAACCGACGACGGCCTCGACAGTACTTGGCCGTGTCCTGAACGAGATGGCCGGAGGCGCGATGAAGAAGGTACGCAGACGCGAACCAATCGGGCTGACGCCCGAGCAGGTGGCCGACCTGTGACGTCGTGGAGTATTCGACAGTGAACTGGGCGATCCGCGCCTGCCAAATTCTGTCAATCAGATGCTGGTTGGATCACGCATGCTCAATGAAGCGATAATCCCGCCAGCAAAAACACTTTTTGACGTTGGCAAACTGGCGATAGAGGCAAGTTTGGAAGGCGCTCGCCGCGGTGGAGCGCAAGCTTTGAAGGAAGCTGGGCTATCATTTCTTCACCCGGATCTCTTTATGAGAGATGGTCTTGGATTCCTGGAACAGCATCTCCGTCGATTTAAATAGGCGGCGTGCTCCTGGCAAACACCTCAATATTTTGAAAGGTGGGCTCCGGTGGAGAGTGGATGGGTTACACCCGAAACCCTAAGCACTATGCCCCCTCAATTCTGCGGACATAGTGGGAGCGGAGCCCGGACGAGTTCTATCATTCCGGCCCCATCAACCCCAAGAGAAACCAGATGCCCGCACCGAACATCCCCAATGAACCGCTTCAACTGCCCGACGGGCGTGTGTCCCCGGCATGGCGGAATTACTTCAACGAGATCAACCGCTTGATAGCGCAACTTCTAGGAGAATGAGACGTGGGATTCCTTGACAGTCTTTTTGGCATAGACGATGCGCAGGATGATCTTGCGCGCGGACGCATCGAGTCTGACGCGAGCCTCGACACGGGCGCGGCGGGCGCTCAGCGAGGGTTTCGTAAGGCCCGCACCGACTTGAAGAGCGGCGCGCGCTCCGCGCGCAAGGACATTAGCCGCGCCCGCCAGGAGGTGACAGGCGGGCGGGATGCTGCTCTGAGCTTCCTCGATCCGGACATAGAGGCGGGCGATGCGGCGCGGGAAAATGTTCTGGTGGCGCTCGGTCTGCGCGGCCTCGACGCGCAGCGGGAATTTTTCGGCAACTTTCAGAACGATGCAGGCTTTCAGGCGACGCAGCAGGCCGGGATAGACACGATAGATCAGTCTGCTGCTTCTCGTGGGAGCATCTTTTCCGGCGGGACACAAAAGGACCTATTTTCCTTCGGCCAACGGGGCCAGGCGAGCCAGTTTCAGGACCGGTTAGACCGATTGACCGGGCTCTCCACCGTCGGGTCCACCGCACGAACGAACGCGGCTGAAGTTTCCACCAACGCAGGCAATTCACTTGCTGGCCTGCGCGCGAGCGACGCGGACATCCACCTCGGGTTGAGCCGCACGCTCGCAGGCTTGCGCACAGGCGAAGGCGATCTCGATTTTAGCCTCGGACAACTGAAGGCCAACAATTCCACCACCTTCAACAACGCTCTTGCCGACACACGAGGGCAGGGCATCAACAATTTGTTCCGCATCGGCACCGAAGCGGCCAAAGCCGCCGCAGGCTTCATTTAGAAAGAGGACAATCAAATGCCAACAATCGTATCTCAGGCGCGTTTCAGGGCCCCTGCAAATCTCGATCTCACAGGCATCAAAGGGCTCGGCGACGCCATCGGCGGCATTGGCAAGGGGCTTCGGAAGCGACAGGCAGAGGAAAACCGCCGGAACAAGTTGGCGGACTTCGCACAGCAGGTAAGGGACGGCGTGCCGGTGGGGGAAGCCGCCGACACGCTCTTGCGGTCCGGCAATTCGGAACTTGCGCAGCTTGGCGTGAAGTTCGTTGTGCGCGATAGCCAACTGCGGGCAGTACGGCGCGCGCAGCGAGACGCCCTTGCCGCGCGAGACGTCACACGCCCGAACAGCGCGGGCGGGCGGGCAAGCCTGCAACCGCGCCGACAGAACAATACGCAAATCATCGGACTTCCAGGGGATGGATCCGAACAGTTTTCCGTATCGCCAAACGTGCGTGCAACGCCTCCGCCGATCGATCCGGCAATCCCCGATGCCGACGGTCTGATCGGCTTCACCGGCGGTTTGCAAGATGCACGCGGTGCGCAACCCTCCGACATGGAGCGGATCAGCGAAGCGCGTCAGGCGATCCTGGCTGGCGCGGACCCCCAAGCTGTCGTGCAGCGGTTGCGGGACATGGGCGTTAACCTGACAGGAGTTGTTTAGATATGCCTGGTGAATTTAAAGATCTGATACCGCTGCCAACGCGGAACCAGCGGCGGCGCGTTGCGCCTGTAGTTTTTGACGCCGATGATGTGTCATTTGCCGCGCGCCTGCCAGTTGATCAGGACATCCTCGATGCGGACGGGCTGGCTGGTTTTGTCGGCGGCCTGCAGAATGCACCCACTGTTCAGTTTGCCCCCACCATTCAGGACGACCCGGCAATCGACGACCCCGACGGCTTGCGAGGGTTTGCGGGGCTGTCCGGTGCACCAATAAAACCGCCGCAAACTGGGCCGCGCAATGATCCCACCGCCGTCTTGAGGGACCGCACGGGTGCACTTCGGCAGATTGGTGCCTTCGAGGCCGGTCTTCTGGGCGGAATCCAGGGCGCGACGGGTGGTTTCCTGGATGAAACCGTGGGTGGCGTCATTGCCCTGCTTGCCAAGGCCGACGGCGATAACAGGCCGTTCGACGAAATCTTCGCCGAGAAAGTGGCTCCAGTTCGACTGCTCATCGAAGAATCCAGACGCCAACAGCCCGCCGCATCGACGGTCAGTGAGATTGTTGGCGCGGCGGCCGGACCGGGAAAGGTCCTCAGGCTTTCCGGGCTAACAACCCGAGCAACCGCCCGGCTTCGGGAAAAGGCCCTCGGGGCCGCATTGGAAAATGCCGCCGTCGGCGGATTGATCGGTGTGGGCAATGCCGATGGCCGGGACCTTGTGGTGGAAGGGGGAAAAGGCATCCTCGGCGGCTCGGTGCTCGGAGCGGCGGGCGCCGTGGCTGGAAAGGGCGTCGGCCTCGCCATCGACAAGGCCGCGGGGCGGTTCAAGAATGTGCCAACGCTGGATGTGGTAAAAGAGACCGCGCGCACGATCTTCAAAGGCGCCGGAGCCGCAGGCGTGCGGGTTGCGCAACCGGTCTTTCGCAAGTTCACGACACAGGCCACGGCCTTTGCGAACCGGCAGAAGGCCTTTCCTAAAAATGCACCGGGTACCGCGAAGGTTTTACAAAGTATGGAGCGTCTGTCCGGCAAGAACCCCACATTCCTCGAGCTGCGGCGATTGCGCGAAAGCATGCGGCGCGTGGTGGAGCGTGCGAAGCCGGGCAGTGCGGACCGGCGACTGGTCGAAAAAATCATGGCTAGTCTCGACAGGTCGGTTAGCAACATGTCTTTCAGGTCAGTTGACGGGGTCGACCCGCGCCTGGCCAAGCAGATATTGCCGGACATCAAGGACTTCTGGCGCAGGGCCGGAAACGGCCAGATCATCGATGACGTGTTCGAGACCGCGCGGCGGAAAGCGGGGCCAAATTTCAAACGATCAGAATTCCGGGAAGCTCTTAGACGCGAGTTCAAATTGCTCGCCGGCGATGATGTCAGGTTGCAGGGTTTTGCCTCTGGGGAGCAGGGCGCAATTCGGCGCGTGGCAAATGGCGGGCCTCTTGAGAAATCCCTGGTCCGTATTGTTAACTCGCTTGCCGATCCCAGTCGAAGTTCGACAGAGTTTGTAAGATTCGGCGGAGAAGCTGCCGGTACCTTCGCGGCGACGGCGATCGGAAACACTTTGGAGGACCAGGGTGCCGCGGCCGCTGGCGTCTTGGGACGGCGCTTGCCCGAAGCGACAGTTGCAGCCGGACGCGCGCTGGAGAGAGGCCTTATGCAGCGCGGTGCCAAAAATGTCGGCCTTATGGTCCGCAACGGCGGGATATTGCCTCCACAGACGCCTTTGGCAGAAGAAACAAGTGCGCTTGTGCGTCTGGGCCTCGCGGGTCAGGGGCGGAACGTGGTGGAGCGGGCCGAAGAGTTCTTCTTACCGGCGCCTTAGCCGGTGTCCTGGATAAACGTACTGACTAAACAGAACAGCCAAGGGCACAAATACAAACAAAACTACAACGCCAACTCCTATAACCCCCAAGTACGGTTCAAGGAGCCAAAACAATAATACAACCAAAAGAATTCGGATAGCCGTCATCAAGAAATCCATCCACCAGGGGACCTTGGCTGCTTTATCTTCATTTTCTTTTTTTGGACTGTCTTTCGGCATGTCTCAGGGCTCCTCGGGGACCCGGACATCATAGCCACGCGGAATGAGAACATCAAGCGAACATTTGTCTGATTCCCTAGCCCGATCCGCGCCTTAGGCACCGCACCGCAACGAAAGCAAGCGCCCTGGCGCGCCTCGGTTTGTCTGGTCAAGGACCGGAGGCGCTAGGAAGGGCAGATGAAGAGTTGTTTGAAAACCCCTAAGAGCCGGCGCCCTGGCACTTTTCGACGCGCGCGTGTCGCATAATCTGCTCAAGATCGCCAGAACCCTCGATCGAATATTTGGTCCAATAAGAAAAACGCAATCCCTAGACCGACCACGAAGAATATGCTGCTTGCAACATTGATGTATGCATCTTCCGCAATCCAAGGGACATAACCTCGCCAATGCCACAACTCGTAATACTTGTGTAGCGAAATGGCGATGCCGATAGAGACTGCGGTCTCGATACGGAAATACCCTCTCATTTTGAATTTACCGCGCTGGGACTTTTCCTGATCGGTCCATCTCAAAAACAAGGCGATAATATAGAGAACAAAGGCAGTGCCGACTACGAGCAGAAACCAAGATACCGCACCATCGAGTTCTGTCTTGGGCATCCAATCAGCACGCTTGGCACAACCTGAACCCCACAAATAATCCACCAGCCAAATGCAAAGAAAGCCGAATGGTACGAGGAGTACGTATCTTAGGACGATTTGGCCAACTGTATTCGTTTTCTCACTCACATCTTTGCGTGACTTCTTTCG
>DEIT01000018.1:0-1982 GCA_002352635.1 Hyphomicrobiaceae bacterium UBA2767
GCCTCAAAATAAAATAGGGCGTAACTCAACATGATCATCGCGCAGATCTCTGATACCCATATTGCGCTCGATACCCCCGACGCTGATCGGAGACTTCAAGATTTTGCGGCGACCATCGCTGACATCAACGCCCTCGATCCCGCCTCCGATGTGATCGTCCATACTGGCGACATCGTTCACAACGGGCGATCTGACGAATATGCACAGGCCCGTGCCGTCCTCAGCGATGCGCGGGCGCCGGTCCATGTGATGGTCGGCAACAAGGATCACAGGGTGAATTTGCGCGCGGCCTTTTCAGACGCCGCGTACCTCACCACCAATTCTGAGTTTATCGACTATGCGGTTGAGGATTTTCCCGTGAGACTGATCATGCTGGACACCTTGAACCCCGAGAGCAACAAGGGTGACTTTTGCCCCCAGCGGGTAAAAAACCTGATCGAGATGACTGACGCGGAAACCGCCAAACCGATCGTGGTGTTCGCACACCACCCGCCATTCGAGGTCAAGGTGGGACCCGACCCGATCAACTTCGATCCGCCTGACACCATGACCGCGTTGCGAAAGGCCTTGCAGCACTCTGATCGGGTCATCGCGGTTATCAGTGGCCATGTTCACCGCTCTACCACGGGCCAGGTTGACACCATTCCTGCGAGCGTGATGCCAAGTATCGCCACGACACTGCGCAAAGGCGACTATTCGGTCGATATGAAGACCCGTCCGGTCTATGCCATTCATCGCTACGATCCGAAATGGGGGATTTCCAGCGAAACACGGATCGTGGGAATGGGGTCATAAAAAGCATAGACCTGCGCGTTCCATTCTTTGTCGGCGGAGAAGGTGGCTTCACCGGTTTCTTGCTCCCTGAGTGGCCAGGGATCAAACGCCTGCTGGGAGCAAAAACGCGCACAAGGTCGATTGCTATTTTTTGAAGCCCTTCAACTCACCTACGATCACTATTAGACCATCCTCGGTTGCTCTGAAGCAGGTCCCTTATGACGACAGCATTGTTTTGGTGTTCATTCCGGGCGGAGTAGAGGAGAGTGACAGTCCCGGCTTGCGACATTCGGCGCAGCTCCTCAAGACATTTTGTTCGAGACGGCATTTGCAGTTCGACCTGATATCGTTTGACGAATTCATCCCATCGGTCGTCTTGATGGTCGAACCACTTTCTAAGCTCATTGCTTGGCGAAATGCTTTTCATCCAGTCGTTGAGATGAGTATCTGCCCGCGCGACGCCGCGTGGCCACAAGCGATCTACCAGAACTCGAAAGCCGTCAGTTGGTTCTGCCGGGACATAAATTCGTTTGATTGCAATCATCGTGGGAAATCTTCAATCACTACGCAATCTGGATAACGGGAGGTGCGACTTGCACACCTGCCCGACAGAGACCCTAAAGATCTTTTGCGGCAACAGCGCGAATCTTTTTCCAGTTTACGGCAGCCTTCGAAATCGTACCGGCCTTGTCTTTTTGAAACATGCGGAAGATTTCTTCGTTCAGGAAAAGATAGAGCTTGTCGTCAATGACGGCGGCAAATTTGGGATTGCCATCAAATTTCTTCCCGACCGATACGCCAAAAGTGCAGTAACCGCCATTCTGGGGGAGGAAAGCTGCAGGATTGGCCTGAAATTTCTTCTTAGTTTCCTTGGACGAGAAATAATACGCGACATCATCATGGGTAGCCGTGTATCTGGCAGCCCCGCCAATACGGTTGCCGATGTCGAGGAAGGCAACCGGATCGACTCCGTGCATGCCAAGAGGCTTGCCAACAGCGGTAAGGCCATTGGACGTGTTGTATTCCTCAACAGCGAATGCGGACGGTGACAGTGTCATGATGCTGGCGACGGCAATCATGGCGAGGGGCAATTTGGATTTCATAATGTTCTCCAATTTTTAGATTGAGATGCAACAATGTTGACGACGGACGTCCGTCGACAGGGTTCCAATATGTGTCCATGTTTTCGTTCGATCTATGCGTCCAGA
>DEIT01000018.1:2065-4179 GCA_002352635.1 Hyphomicrobiaceae bacterium UBA2767
CATGATGGACGATCGGTGGCCACGGCTCTGATGTTCGCTTTAGCTTTTAGGACAGCCTGTGAAAGGTTTAATTAGTGAGGCCGTTTGCAATTGGATATGAATTCGGCTCTTGCCCAGTGCTTAGGCAGCGAGCACATCCAGCGATATTCGTGTCAGCATCAAAACGCCGACGGCCAATAGAACGCACGCGACGACACGCTGCAGAATTTGCTGCGAAGCAAGATGGGCCAGTCGCGCACCGCCGGTAACGCCGACGATCAGACCCATTGCAATGACGCCTCCGATCAGAAAATCTACCTGGCCGTAGAGGTAGTTGCCTGCCGTTGCCATGATGGCAATTGGCACCTGAACCGTCTGCGCAAGACCGATTGCAACCAATGCCGGCTGCATCAGCCAGACCATCATTGGCACGACGATCAAAGGCCCACCTGTTCCAGACAGTGCGGAACCAACGCCGGTCGCGACGCCTGTGCCAATCAACGCCAAGCGTGAAAGGGGCGGCGCCTTCCGATCAGCGTCGTGCCGGGAGCGAAATGCATTTATGCCCGCAAAAATCACAAGCGCGGCTATGAGCAATTCGACGCCTCGCGCAGGCGTAACGGACAGCGCATAAGCCCCCAAAAATGCCGCTGGGGCCGCGCTGACCAAGAGCCAGAAAACCATGTTCCATTTGATGCTGCGCGCTCGTGCGTAAATCAAGGTTCCGACGATGCCACTGAACACGTAGCTGAACATCGCTGCGGCGACCGCCACATGGACGTCAATGGAGAGAATATATGTCAGCATGGGCACCAGCAGTATGCCGCCAATGCCGACGCCTCCGATGAGAACGCCTACGAAAACACTGAGACAGGCCAGAAGCGCCAGTGATCCAATATCCATAGAGCATGGTCCCGTTTGCGTGCCCTGTATGACCGGAACGCAACGAGATTCCCAGACACAGATAGGCCCAATCGACTAATAGACCGAACGTAACATATTATAAAATCAATAGATTTTACCGTTCGAAGAAAATATGTCCAATTGGTCGTCGCAAGACAACAGACGAATTGGAAGAAGAGACTTCCCCCAGGCGTAAAAAGTCGCGCACCTCAGCCATTTGTCATCGAATTTCTGAAAAGAAGTAGGTAACGACGGTACATTTCGCACGGTTGTCAGTGTGCAGGGCGGGCACGTTGTTGCGGCCAGAAAGGGTTGGTATGTCAAGGATTGATGCCGCACCGGCCAAGGTTATGGCCATCGCTACGGGATCTGAAAAAGAGGCGGAAGTGACCGTCCCTCACCATGTCGGCGCCCGGTGTCAGAGGGTGCTGATCCAGGGCATGATCATCGAGTGCCTGATAGGCATTCATGAGTGTGAACATGAGGCGTCGCAGCGGGTTAGCATAGATGTTGAGCTTGTCCGCTGTGAGCCGGATGATCCAACGGATGAAATTTATGCGCGGGTTATGTGCTACGAGACCGTGATAAACCAAATCCGCGCCATCGCGGCGGAGGGTCATATCAAGCTGGTCGAGACATTTGCCGAAAGGATCGCCGAAGCCTGCCAATTGAAATACCCTGACATTACGGCGTTGAATATTGCGGTAAACAAGATCGACGCTTTTCCCGATGTCGCCAGCGTTGGCGTTCGGCTGGAACGTGTTTTCGACACGCCTCCCAAACATCTCCGCGAAGCCAGAACAATTAGCCAATAAATCAAACCGAATCGAAGCCTGCCCGCCACAGGCAACCCAGGCTCGCGCCTATGAGCTGCATGCAAGATCTTTGCTGAATGAATTGGAGAATTTGATGCCTGCTCCCAGCCTGCATAGTTTGGAAGACACTATTGTTAAGGCCAGACACAAAATCCTGGATGGGCGGAAGATTGCCGCGGAAATTCTAGCGGAAGTTTCTGAGAAGATTGATGATCTCGCCCAATCGGGTTTCCGTCCGAACCTCGTTTCGGTTTCTGTCGGGGAAACCGACGCGTCCCAACTCTATGTACGCAATCAAAAACGGGCAGCTGCAAAAGTCGGCATAGGGTTCGAGGAGCGGATATTCCCGGAGGATATCGGCGTTGATGAATTGCTGGGCGTTATCCATGGGCTCAACGTGGATCCCCGGGTCACCGG
>DEIT01000018.1:4293-4920 GCA_002352635.1 Hyphomicrobiaceae bacterium UBA2767
TGGTAATGGGCCCTTGTACGGCAGTGGCCGCCGTTGAGATTCTCAAGCGGACCAGGCTTCGGCTGGAAGGGCTTGAAGTGGTCGTCGTCGGTCATTCAGAAATCGTCGGCAAGCCCATCGCGTTTCTGCTCATGAGCGAAGGGGCTACCGTGACGGTCTGCCACCACATGACACGCAATCTGGCGGTTCATTCGCGCCAGGCAGACGCCGTTTTTATTGCCGTCGGGCAGCCGGGATTGGTGACAGGCGACATGATCAAGCCGGGGGCAGCATTGATCGATATCGGTATTAATCAGGTAGACGGTTCGAACGGTGAATCCAAGTTGGTAGGCGATGCCGACTTCGAGTCCTGCTCTGAAGTAACCGGTTGGATCACGCCGGTTCCAGGAGGTGTCGGACCGGTAACCGTATCGATTTTAATGAAAAACGCAGTGGTTGCGGCTCGCCTTGTTCGCGACCAGTACACCAAGACCTTTGGCGACGCGTAGAGTTGAAACCTCGAACCCTGTGATCCAGAGTGAACCTGGGTGCGCCTCCATAGATGAGACCGCCCGGTTGAGGTCGGTCGATCTTTTCTCAGGCGTTGGCGCGGCGGCGAAATGCGAATACCAGTGCGCCGAATGCCAA
>DEIT01000018.1:5093-6997 GCA_002352635.1 Hyphomicrobiaceae bacterium UBA2767
GCTTCGCTTTCACGGTACTGTTCCTGCGCATGCGTGAACAATTTTGCCACCCGCGTGAACGGGCGTTGCAATCGGCCACGCGAGCGAATTGCGATCAGGGCGGGATCGCCGCTGGCATATTCGATCATGTTCAAAAGGAATGTCAGATTGTCGTTCAGTGGCCGGACAATGACGCGGCCGTCCAGCTCTACCTTTTGCAAGGAAACCGGATCAAAGATCCAGTCGACATCCGCGACAACAAACAAGGAGGGCGCGCCTGTTGAGCGCTTGGCATGTTTGGCGACCGCCGCATCGGAAGGCGCCGCATCAAAGGCGCTTTCAAAGGGGCCGCGCACCATGGCCGCAATTATTCTGCTCTTGCCGTCAGGTTTGAGCCCGGCGGACAGCTTGCTCGGCTCCGCCCCCTCAAACGCCTCGCGGTCAAGCGTCCCGCTTTTCTGGGTGGTGGTAATGATCGGTACGGCCCGTTCCTCGTCGAGAACTTCCAGTGCGCCAGGCTCGGCAAAGAACACCTCATTCAGGTTCGCCGTAACGGGATTGGTGTCTGCCAGGCCTTCCTGCCGGATGCGCAACCAAAAGGGATAACTCAGCCGCCGCTGCTGATTGTCGACAACAAATGAAGCCAGTTCCACATCGCCCACGACTTTCTCGCCCTGATAGCGCAGGCCATATCGCAAAAGAAGATCGGAAATATCATTCACTTCTTTTGAGGGGAGTGGCGTCACCTTGTTGCTCGCCGGATTGAAGCGAACCCGCGGGTCCATCATGACGATCAGGCTGCCACCTCTCATGACAAACTGGTCAATCTCATAGAGCATCTCTCGCTGCAGGATGGTTGCGTCGATGATGAGCAGAACGTCGAGGTCCTTGTGAATTTTTGCCGTGAAATGGGGTATGACGGCGATGTCGTATGCCTGTTTGAGTTGGCTTATGAACGACAACCCCTCGCGCGCGTCTGATGCGTGCCGTGATTGAAACAGCGAGCTGAGGATGCCTACCTTTGGCGTTCGGCTCTTGGTGAGCCCGTTCAAGGCGACCGCGACATCATAGTCGAGCAACCGCTCACGCCGGATATCGAAGTACGGGATTGCGCCAGCGCGCTTGTCATGACGCACCCTTGCCCCCAGGAAAAAGGAATCTCCCGATGACATTGGCACTTTGCGCAAACCTGCCGCCAATGCTTCCTCTTCCTGTTCGCTATCGGGCTGGGGGTCATGAATTCTAAGTGTGACGCGTCCGTCCGCACGGGCGGCAATTGCTTGCAAATGGTCACGGATACGCCGCGCGTGAGATTTAATCGCGGCCGGTACGGAAGCCTCATTTTCGCTCCAGAAAAAGTCGACTTCCACGCCATCAGGTAGCTTCTCAACAACGTCCAGGCTTCCCTGATGCAGTGTAAATTCCTTTGCTGCAGTTAGATCAATGCCAATGGGTACATCGCGGGCCGCAACGAGCAAGACCGCAAAAACCGCCAGCATGCCGACCGCTGCAGCCATACCCCGAACCAATTTGGTGCCGGCTCCCAGATTTGTCCCCCGCGCCCTTATCACCATGACGGTTGCAGTCAGAAACAGCAGCGACAGAGCAAGGAAATAGAAAAGACCTGCGAACTCGATATCGCCATCACTCAGTCGGTTCAGCCAGAATTTCGGACTGAAACTGGAAATGACGCCGTATATCTCTGCCGGTATCTGGTCACGCAACAGGCGTCCGAACACATCCCAACCCAGCAGCAGCAGGAAAAACAGCAAGGCGACGCCAAACACAAAGGCGCCAACAGGTTCTCGCATCACCGCAGCAGCGAAGAGGGCAATCGCGTGAAAGCTGAGGAGCAGCAAGGCGGCCGCAAGATAGCCCGAGAAAACGACGCCGAAGTCGGGTTCGCCAAGATATGCAACGGTCGC
>DEIT01000109.1:0-12054 GCA_002352635.1 Hyphomicrobiaceae bacterium UBA2767
CCGACGAAATCGAAGCGCTTTACGGGCAGGATATTCTCGTCAGCGACAAACGGATCAGGCAAGGCTGAACCGGCCAATCACGCCGCAGATATCCTCTAATCTGCGGAGACGGTTGATAGTTCCGCTTGCGTAAAATCAATACCAATCCGTCTGATTTCTTCTCGCAGGGCCTGCGCAAACGCCTTCGCCAGTCGCGACAGGGAACGATGCGCGGGCGTGATGATCGATGTCATCAACGGTACAACAGGCCTGAAGGGCGTGAAGGTGAGTTGCACATCGTTGCCCCTGAGTATGCGGTAACTGTGGGCGCTAAGCGGATCGACCAGCGAGTAAGCCTGACCCGCCTCGACAAATTTGAAAAGTGGTATGAAATACTGCATCTGGTATCGCAAATTGAATGTGCAGTCCGCATCCTGAAACGCCGCCACGGTGTTCTGATAGGTCTCATTGGCCGGAAGCAGAGCGGCCATTGGTTTGCTGTCCAGGTCATGTGCTGTGATCTGGGGAAGCGAAGCCATGGGATCATCTGCACGCATCGCGCAGAGGCATTCGAACCGGAGCGCCTCATGGTGAACCAGAGCAGAATCCGCATCCTGCATCGTTCCCATATCGGCCAGGCCAACATCATACTGCTGGGTTGAGAGCAGTTGCTGAACCTGAGGGGAAGTGCGGGTGGTCAGCGTTACGAGAACATCGCTGCGGCTCTCCGTGAAGCGGCTGATCAATTCAGGCAACAGGAAAGCCGAAGGCCCCGGCATCGAAACGATACGGATCTCGCCCTGCTCAAGGTCGCGCAGGCTGCGCATGTTGCGCTCGATGGAATTGAGTCGGTTGAGAAGCGCGCTGGATTCCTCAAACAGGTAATGCGCCTCGGGGACCGGATGCAGCCGCCCGCCGCGCCGGGAGAACAACTCGCATCTCAGATCCTGCTCCAGATTGGATATTGATGAACTGATTGCAGGCTGCGTTCTGTAGAGGTTCCGGGCTGCCTCAGATATGGACCCGGTGAGCATGACCTCGCGAAAGGCGCGGAGCTGTTTCAAATTCATGGGTTGCATCCCCCGATTGGCTTGAGAAACAGCATATAAATAAAATCTATAGAAACCCAGAAATTAATAATTTGTATTAATGCCGCAAGTCCATACGCTCACTGTTGTCAGATGTAATTGTCCTCTCGCACGCTCAGAATCTGTTGAGAGGACTGATCCAGGGGAGAGTAATCCAGACATGAAACCAATCACCAAAGTATTCGGCGCACTGCTAGCAGTTTCAATGCTGGCTGGTTCGGCAATGGCCCAGCAACCAAAGTTTTTCCGTATCGGCACCGGTAGCGCCGGCGGAACCTATTTCCCGATTGGCGGCACGATCGCCAACGGAATTTCCGCGCCTCCGGGCTCCCGCCCATGTGACAAGGGCGGCCAGTGCGGCGTGCCGGGACTGATCGCGATCGCACAGTCGACCACTGCGTCTGTCTTCAACAATGCTGCTGTGCAGAATGGCGAACTCGAAGCTGGTTTGGCGGCTGCTGACGTGACGCGCTCAATGTATCGCGGAGAAGGCAAATTCAAGGGCAAACCCCATCCGAAGCTGCGCATCATCGCAAATCTCTATCCCGAAGACCTGCACCTGGTCCTGCCGAAGGGCGGCAAGCTGAAAGATCTCGCCGACCTTAAGGGCAAACGCGTCGGTATCGCACAAGCAGGTTCCGGCACGCAGGTTGCCGTTCTCCAGATGCTGGATGCCTGGGGCGTCAATCGCGACAACATGGATGAAGCGGAGCTGAACAACAGCCAGTCGGCCGAACGCATGGCTGACGGCCAGCTCGATGCTTATTTCTATGCCGCTGGCTGGCCGGTTGCCGCCATGGTGCAGCTCTCATCGACCAAGGGCATGGCTCTGCATTCCTTCACGAAGGAAGACTTGGCCAAGATCAACAAGATCATTCCGGCCTATATCCCTTCGAAAATCCCTGCTGGCGCATACGAGGGCATCTCAACAGATACTCTCACTCCAGCAGTCAGCGCGTTGCTGGTGGTTTCCTCTGATCAGCCCGAAGAGCTGGTCTATGAGATCACCAAGGCCATGTGGAACAAGCAGACCCGTAAAATGCTCGACAACGGTCATGCCAAGGGCAAGCAAATCACCGTTGAAACGGCTCTGGACGGTGTCAAGCCGCTTGGCGTTCCGCTCCATCCGGGTGCGGAGAAATTCTACAAGGAAAAGGGTCTGATCAAATAGCCTACGGGGTCCTCCCTAGACCCTAGCGACCGGCCGGTGCCGCCTCGCTTATCCGAGGTTAAACCAAGCCGGCCGGTCGTCAGCGACCTGATTTGATCGCGCCTGCATGACGACAGGCGAAAACCGACTAACGACATGTTTGACAAAGTTTCCGGCACGCCCAGCCGCAATCCCAAGGGGAAAGCGCATGGCCAGCGGCGTCCGGCAGCATTCTTGAAGCAACCGAGCCCAGGGCGACGTTGTCTTTCTTAAACCGCATGACTGGGGGGTAAGATCATGAGCAAGAAGAGCACCGGTGAGCATGAACTTACCGCTGAAGAGCTCGCTGAGATTGAGGAGAAGTATGACGAGGGTTCCAGGACCCGCTATGTCTCCCCGAGGGCGCATGCCGTCCTGCGCGCCATCGCGATCACCTACGCGCTCTATCACTATCTGACCGCCGGGTTCGCACTGCCGCCCGAATATTGGCACATGGGCTGGCATCTCTGCGGTTTATTCATTCTGATCTATGCCTACATGCCGGTCTTCAGGACCGAAGGCGCCTATGCCGAACACGACAGCCCATTTCGTATCGGCAACATCCCGCTCTATGAATTTGTCTTGATGGTTCTCGGCGTCTCATCGTCTCTGTATCTGGGACTTGCCTGGCACGGCATCCCGTTCCTGGGGATCGAAGAGCAGACCTTCCGGATGGGCAATCCGAACGGCTATGACATTTTCTTCGGTGGCGTCCTCATCGTGCTGGTGCTGGACATCGCCCGGCGGTCGCTGGGTTGGGTGCTGCCGGCAATCATCTGCGTGTTTATTGCCTATGCGTTGCTCGGACCCTATTTCCCGGGGCTCCTCCAACATCCAGGGGTTAAGTTCAACACTTTCGTATCGTCCATGTACTTCCCACAGGAAGGCATTTTCGGCGTGACCTTATGGGTCGTCTCGACCATCGTCTTCCACTTCGTCCTGTTCGGTGTCATCGCCCAGCGTACGGGGCTGGGACAACTGTTCATTGATAACGCCACAATCCTTGCCGGACGCTACACCGGCGGTCCCGCCAAGGTGTCTGTTGTCTCTTCAGCATTCTTCGGCACGATCTCAGGGTCGTCGGTGGCCAATACGGTCTCGACCGGGGCGCTCACCATTCCAAACATGAAGCGCCTGGGCTATCCCGGGCGGTTCGCGGGGGGCGTGGAGGCTGCTGCCTCTGCGGGAGGACAGATCACACCGCCAATCATGGGGGCCGCAGCCTTTATCATGGCGGAGTTTCTCGAAGTTCCGTACACAACGATCGTCATTGCGGCAATCTTCCCCGCAATGCTGCACTACGTCGGTGTGTTTACCGTCGTGCACCTGATGGCGCGCAAACTCAATCTCCAGGGACTGGCAGCCGATATGCTGCCAAAGTTCCGCCAGGTCTGGCGTGAGGGCTGGGCCAATCTCATCCCGTTGGTTGCCCTCCTGGTCGTCCTGTTCTCGGGCTACACGCCATATATGGCGGCCTTTTGCGGGATCAGTCTCACGGTGGTTGCCGGTGCTGCACGGCGCGATACGCCCTGGACACTGGTTTTCCCCGCGGCGTTCATCGCCTTTGTGGTCTGGAAGTATCTCGGCGCGGGCTTTGATCTTCCCATGACGATGATTCTGGTGGGCGGGAGCATCTTGGCTATCTTCAATCCGCAAAAGCGGCTCGAGATGCCGGAATTGAGCGATGCTGTTGAAACCGGCGTGAAATACGCGCTGGCCGTGGGCGCGGCCTCCGCAGCTGTCGGCATCGTGGTTGGTGTCATCAACACCACCGGCGTTGGATTCCGCATCGGCTTCATGGTCACATCCGGGGCGGCAGAGATGGCCCAGAATCTGCACTGGTTCTTCCAATACGGAGCGTTCGAGTTATTCTCGATCGAAGATTTGCAACTTTTCTTGTCGCTGGTGCTCATTGCCATAGCCTGCATCTTGATGGGGGCAGGCATCCCCACAACCGCGCTCTACATTATGCTTGTCTCGGTCGCGCAGCCCGCATTGAAACAATTGGGCGTGCCGCCAATCGCCAGTCACCTCTTCGTGCTGTATTACGGCGTTGTCGCGGAAATCACGCCACCGGTGTGTACGTCGGCCTATGCCGCGGCCGCCATCGCAAACTCTAACCCGTTCAAGACCGGAATGTCCGCGTTTACGCTTGGGCTCGGCAAGATCGTCGCACCCATGGCATTCGTTTATGCGCCGGTGCTTTTGTTCGTGTCATCAACCGGGTTCAATCTGCTGGAATTTTCATACGCCGCAACCAGCTGCATTCTGGGTGTGGTCGCGCTGTCTTCGGCAGTCGTCGGCTACTTTCTTGTGCCGATGAGCGTTCCCGAGCGTATCCTCGCCGCTTTTGCGGGGCTGATCGCCATCGCGCCAAGCTGGCAGACTGACCTGTTTGCCCTTGCGCTGGTGTCACCGATCATCCTGATGCAGGTTGTCCAAAAACGACGCGCCCTCGCGGCATCTTAAGATATTGAGAAATCAGAGGTATCACGCCATGACCAAAAAAATACTTGTTGCCGTCGACATGGAGGACGAAACCCTCATGGCGAAGATTCTGCAAACCGCTGGCGAGATCGCCGGCTTGCATGATGCGCAGATTTCGCTTGTCCATGTCGCAGCCAACCTGCCGTCCGACGTCCGGACACACCTGCCGGAAGACTACGAAAAAGGCATGACCGAAGTGGTGGTGAAGAAGCTCAACAAGTTGGTTGCAAGTCTGGACCTGTCATCGGACAGGGTGCATGTCACCGTCCGCGTCGGGACGGTCTATCGGAAGATACTCGAGGAGGCCGAAGAGCACAGTGCGGATCTGATCATTATCGGGTGCCATAGCCCCGACGTCGCTGACTACCTGCTTGGCAGCAATGCGGCGCGCATTGTTCGTCGCTCAAAGTGCTCAGTCTACGTTGTGCGCTAATCGAAGATCAGATGGATGGAGTAAGTTGGCACATGTCATCTGGCGGAAGCGCTGATGTTCCGATCGCTGGCCAGTTTTGCGCGAACTTACAGGTGTTCGCTGAATGACCTCGCCGTCACAAAAAGATGTAACAATCGTTGGTGCCGGTATCGTCGGCATCTGCTGTGCCCTGTCGATCCTGGAAAAGGGCAAGAGTGTGCGGCTCGTCGACCCGGGTGAACCGGGGCAGGGGGCAAGCGCGGGCAATGCCGGCGTGATCTCGCCCTGGTCCTGCATTCCCCAATCAGTTCCCGGGCTCTGGAAAAAAATACCCGGCTGGCTGCTTGATCCCGAAGGGCCAATCGCTGTTCGGCCCGGCCATTTGCCCAAGGTGTTGCCTTGGGCATTAAAATTTCTCAAAGCGGGGAGAGCAGAAAACCTCCCCGCCATTTCCCACGCCATGTCCGCACTCGTCCGGCCGAATGTGGACATATATCGCCGTCACCTTGCAGGCACCGGCAATGAGCACCTGCTACAGGACTCCTGGTACATCCATGCCTACCGCAATGCGGCAGCCGCCAATCTGAATGACCTGACGTGGAAGCTTCGCGCTTCGCTGGACGCACCACTCGAGTTGGTGAGCGGCGATGAGCTGCGCGAGATCGAGCCTGACCTATCGACTGACTACAATGCCGCAATCCTGATCAAGGATCAGGCTCGCGCCATGTCACCTGGCAGGATTGGTGCGGTTCTCGCTGACAAAGTCAGATCGCTTGGCGGGGACTTCGTCAAAACGCGGGTCAAATACCTTCGCTCGCAAAACGATGGCTGGGTGGTGGAAACCGAAGCAGGAAATATCCACTCACGACAAGTCGTTGCAGCGGCGGGGGCGTGGTCGATGCAGCTCCTGGAACCCCACGGTGCGCGCATGCCGCTGGAGGCTGAACGCGGTTATCACCTTTTGTTCAAAAACCCCGGTGTCGAACTCAAAAACTCGATCATGGAAGTCGATGCAAAGTTCGTGTCCAGCTCCATGGAGATGGGCCTGCGAAGTGCCGGCACGGCTGAATTTGCCGGTCATGATGCACCGCCGAATTACCGCCGCGCGCGGATACTGGCCCGGATGACCAAACGGATGTTGCCCGCATTGAATACGCAAGACACCGAAGAGTGGATGGGGGTACGCCCGTCTCTGCCTGACAGTCTTCCTTGCATTGACGAAATTCCGGGGAAAGCCGGACTGTTTGCGGCCTTCGGCCATGGCCACTACGGGCTTGGAATGGCTCCGATGACCGGCAGGATTATTGCCGATCTGGTCACGCAAACGACACCGAATATCGATCTTCGGCCCTACGCATCCACGCGGTTTTAGTTATTGTTTGTCCGATAGTTGTTGAAGGTAGCGAATAAATGAAACTAAGAGGTGGGACAAACATCTGCGGCGTCACGATCGGGGTTCTGTGCCTGGAATCCTATTTCCCCAAACCCCCTGGGCATATCAAAAACCCCTCCGGTCTGCGCTTCCCTGTACTCTATGAAACGGTTCCTGGTGCTACAGTCAGCAAGCTCATCGCCGATCCTTCGCCCGAGTTCATTGTTCCTTTTCTGGACGCCGCACAGCGGCTGGAGAAAGACGGTGTCGGCGCCATAACCGGAAGTTGCGGGTTCTTCGCCCTGTTCCAGCAGGAGCTCGCAGATGCCGTCAGCATCCCCGTCTTTTCCTCAAGCATCATTCAAGTGCCGCTCGTCTACAATATGCTGGGACGCCGCGGCAAAGTAGGCGTTCTGACCGCCAGCGGCTCCAACCTGACATCCAGACATTTCGCGGCCGTTGGTGCCGGCGACGTACCCGTTGCCGTGCAGGGCATGGAAGACTTTCCGGAGTTCCGCGAGGTCATTCATGAAGGCCAGCGCTCAGCCATGGACACGGCAAAAATCGAAAGCGAGATCCTGGCGGCGGCCAAGAGGCTGGTTCGCTCCAACAAAGATATCGGCGCGATCGTGCTGGAGTGCACCGACATGCCGCCTTATGCCCACTCGCTCCAGAAAGCCATCAGGCTGCCGATCTTCGATCTCACCACACTCGCAACCATGATGCATGACGCGGTTATGCGAACCGAATATCAGGGGATCATGCCCAACTGACATTTGTCAGGCGCAAGGTCATTGGAGTTTTGCATTGAATACTATCGCCTTGAACCGACGAGCTAAAATATGACGCAAATTCACGCTGGAGCGGATGTTGCGAAAAAGCTGGCGGACTGGTGCCTGGACCTTCGCGCCGAAGAAATCCCCGATGACGTCCTGGCCAAAGCTGAGGACTGCATCATTGATGCGATTGCCTCCGCCGTTCCCGGACAGGATGTTGACGGTGCTCGGCGCATTCATGCCGTTGCAAATACCACTTACAGCCAGGGCGACGCGGCTATCTGGTTTACCGATAAGCGCCTGCATCCGACCGGTGCGGCATTCGCGAACGCGGCTTCGGCTTCAATACTGGATATAGACGACGGTCACCGTATGGCACTGGGTCATCCTGGTGCTGCTGTCGTGCCGGCGGCGCTGGCTGCTGCTTCGGATACGATGGTCTCAGGAGACGATCTGCTGGTCGCGGTGATAGCCGGCTATGAGGCTTGCATCCGCATTGGCAGGGCCGAGAAGAGAAAGGCCTATCACACGGGCAACTGGTCGGGCTTTGGAGCCTGCGTCGCTAGAGCCCGGTTGGCAGGGCTGAACGCGGAACAGCTCACCCACGCATTGGCCATCACCGCTTATCACGGACCCCGCGTTGCCGACCTCACGCTCAGCGCGGATATGGGCTCCAATGTGAAGGAATCGATACCCTGGTCCGTTGTCGCCGGCATGACAGCGGTAGATCTGGCGCTGGAGGGTTTCACCGGGTCACGGGATGCACTCGATATCGAAGAACGGTTTGATCCCGCCGCAGCACTCGAAGGTCTCGGGCAGGGCTTCCTGATCACACGCACCTATTTCAAACGCTATTCCGCATGCCGCTGGATCCACAGTCCGATCGAAGCCCTGCTCGCGCTCATGGAGGAGCACAACATCGCTCCTGGCGACGTAGAGGAGGTTCGCGTTGACACCTTCCATCAGGCGGCCAGTCTCAATAATTATGCCGACCCACACTCCCTGGAAAGCGCGCAATACAGCATTCCCTATTGTCTGGGGTTGGCTGCCGCACTTGGTGAGAGCGCCTTGATGCCTGTTTCCGCCGCAAACCTCCATAACGCCGAGGTCGTAGCCTTGGCGAGCAAAGTGAAAGTTGTTCACGTGAAGGAAATGGACTCGGCGTTCCCGGCCAATGTCCCAGCTCATGTCTTCATCCGCACCGACCGGGGGACATTCGACACTCATATTTTGTTGCCTTGGGGCGAACCCGACCGTGCGCCCGCTCGCGGGGAACTGGTTGCCAAGTTCCACGCGCTAGCCGAAGGCAGACTTCAAGCACTACAGTTGGATGAGATCGTAGCGGCGACCGAGGGGCTCCGGCGCGGCACGGTCGCGCCTTTGCTGAGTGCACTGCAAGCCTCAGCGCCTATTGCCGCGGTTACTCAGAAAGGAGACGCGCAACTCACCTTATCGGGGGAGGCGCGATAAACGGATAGCGCGCCTTCCGCATTCCTTTCCTACAGCGAGGCCAAACGCACATCGCCGAACAGGAAGAATTTTGGCAAAGGCGAAATCGAGGGCGTTGCAGCCGCTGAAGCAGGCAACAATGGCATCGCCGGCTCCACGCTCATCCCGCTTTTGGCTTTGGGTGTGCCTGGCGACATCATCACCGCCATTATTCTGGGTGCGTTCATGATCCACGGGCTTCGCCCGGGCCCATTGATGTTCCAGGAGAACATCAATCTGATCTATGCCCTCTTCATGGGCATCATGTTGAGTTCCGTCTATCTGTTTATCGTTGGCAAAGCGTCTATCCGTGTCATCAGCCGGATTGCGGATGTGCCGCATAGAGTGCTTTATCCTGTCGTCCTGGTGCTCTGCATGTTCGGTGCCTATGCGGTCAACAACACCATTTTCGATATCCTCGTCATGTTCATCATGGGGCTTGTCGGGTTCGCCATGTTGAGGCTTGAAATCCCCGCAGCTCTGTTCCTGATCGCCTTCATTCTCGGACCATTGCTTGAAGACAATTTCAGGCAATCCCTGCTGCTCTCAGAGGGTGATCCGCTCATTTTCTTCCGCAGCCCGATCTGCTGGGTGTTCTGGGTCCTGACAATGCTTGTCATAACCTTTGTCGCTTATCAGCGGGCCAAGGGCGGAGCGCCGGCTCTGGCGCAGGAATAGGTCGCGCAGCAGGGCGTGCCCTTGCAGCGCGTTAGCTGAAGCGACGCGTTCGCTTATTGATTGCCGAAGTATTCGTCATACACCCGACGCGCGACGTCACCACTATGGGGTGTGTTTGAAGACGCGGAAAGCTGCTGATATCTGGCAGCAGCACGACAGGCGCGATCGAAAGAATCCAGGAACCGAAGAACGCCACTGAAGAACCCCTTTGGCCCACTGGAAGTTCCCGCCGGACCGGAGTTCCCGGGGAGTTGGGCAAAACCTTTGGCCGCATAATCAGTCATCTCAGAACTCCTTTTTGTCTCTTGCGAGGAGGCTCTTATTTGCTGATTTTTGCACCGCAGCACAACATGCTGCACTGCATGACAGCCATGCATGCCGGGCGCGTCTGTCGCCGCTATGAATACCCGGATGCAACCTGAACTTGGATGGCCGCACCAGTCTCGCTTGCCTTTGCCGCGTCAAAATGTAAGATTTATGACATAACGGACATTTGCGTTGGACGCCGCCCTTGTGGTGACACTGCAAACAAAGCTGGGCCGACATATGAACGACGCGCTGCAGTTGGACCGCTCGACAAACCCGGGATTGCAGGGCCGGCAGACCGAGATACTGGAGCTGCTGCGCCAACAGGGTTTCGTTGCGATCGACCAGCTTGCCAAGACGTTTCGCGTCTCCGAACAGACAGTGCGCCGCGACATCAAACAGCTTGAACGGCGAGGACTGGTAGCGCGCTATCACGGCGGAGCAGGGCTGCCGCGCGGACCGTCGGTCATGGACTATGGCAGCCGCCAGAACCGTCACCCGGCGGAAAAAAGGGTCATTGGCGCCCTGATGGCCGCGGAAATACCGGAAGGCGCCACGATCTTTATTGATATCGGCACGACGATGGAAGCCGTGGCCGAGGCGCTGTTAGGCCACCAAAGCCTGACCGTTGTTACCAACCATCTCACGGTCGCCTCCATGATGAGTCGCCGGAGCTCATTTCAAGTCATCCTGGCCGGGGGATTGCTGCGGCACAATGATCACGCAACCACCGGCGAGGCGACCAGGGAATTCCTTGAACGCTTTCGCGTCGGTTACGGCATCTTTGGCATCGGCAGCATTGATGCGGAAGGTGAGTTGCTGGACCACGATTATCGGGACATTGGCGTTTCAAAAGCCGCCATGGGCATTTCGCGGCGGAAGTTCGTGGCCCTCGATCACAGCAAGTTCGGTTCAAATGCTGCAATCCGGGTAGGACACGCCTCTGAAATAGATGCGATTTTCACTGACCGGCAGCCGCCGGAGCCTTTTGCCGAAATACTGACCCGCGAGGGTGTCAGCCTGCATTTCCCGGACTGAGGAAAAGGCGGGCAGAGGAGAAATGACTCAATAACTGCTTCGAACGTAATAAAACTGACATACCATGACATTAGATGTCTGTGTGCATGGGGTGTCCTGACAGGTGGGGAGCCATGTCGGCAATCGAACTAAGGGGAGTGACGAAGAGCTGGCCGGGAACGGTGGCGGTAGACAATGTCTCCTTCAATGTCGAGGAGGGGAGTTTCGTTGTTCTGCTGGGACCCTCCGGGTGTGGCAAGTCAACCACCCTGCGCATGATTGCCGGACTGGAGGACGTCAGCGAGGGCGCCGTCTTCATCAACGGCGAAGACATGACGAGTGCCACACCGGCTGAACGCCGGGTGTCCATGGTTTTCCAGTCCTATGCGATTTTTCCGCATCTGAATGTGCGTGAGAACATCCTGTTCGGGCTCAAGGTCCGCAAGGTGCAGGCGGCAGAACAGGAGGAAAGGCTCGCCCACGTGGCTAACCTCGTTGGGCTCACCGATCTTCTCGACCGAAGACCCGCACAGCTTTCAGGCGGACAACGTCAGCGCGTGGCCCTGGCTCGGGCAATCATCGCCGAGAACCCGATCTGCCTGATGGATGAGCCGCTCTCCAATCTCGATGCCAAACTCAGACATGAAATGCGGGTCGAGCTGCGGGCCCTGCAACGCCGCCTTGGCATGACTGTTGTTTACGTAACCCATGACCAGACCGAAGCCATGAGCATGGCTGACCAGGTGATCCTGATGCATGCAGGGCGGATCGAGCAGGTCGGCACACCCGATGATCTTTACGACAGACCAGCAACGACTTTTACAGCGAGCTTCATAGGCACGCCCCCCATGAACCTGATCACCCTCGCCAGCGGCCGGTCCGGCGCAGTGATAGCAGGAACCAACCGGGCCGTCATTGCAGGCAAGGACGGGGAGGGAAGAATTCTTGGAATTCGCCCCGAACACATCGGTATCGAATTGGCCGGCAAGACCGGACGCCGAACCAAGGCCAAAATCAAGGGTATCCCGGCCCGGGTCACGTCCTGCGACTATCTGGGCGCCGACACTGTGGTTACCGCAACTTGCGGAGACCAGCTGGTACTGATCCGGGCGCCGGGCCGATGTCCGCTCGAGGAGGGGGAATTGATCGGACTCGCCTGGTCGAATGAAGACGTTCACGTGTTTAGCGCCGAGACAAACCAGCTGATGCCGGAGGCAAAGGCGCTACGCGTCGCGGCGTAAGAACCGGACTGACGCCGTGGA
>DEIT01000109.1:12086-17940 GCA_002352635.1 Hyphomicrobiaceae bacterium UBA2767
GAAACAAAGGAGGAAACGATGATTGGAAGATTCAGGAGAGTGACGAAGGGGCTGGCACTTAGCCTCTTCATGATGTTCGCCTATGCGCAGTCGGCGGTCGCGGTCGAATTGACCATGTACTACCCGGTCGCAGTCGGGGGACCTCTCACGAAAGTGGTTGACGGAATGGTCGCAGAATTCATGAAGGCCAATCCCGACATCAAGGTGAAAGCCATTTATGCGGGCAACTATAACGACGCCCGCATCAAAGCACTGGCCGCACTGAAGAGCGGACAACCGGCGCAACTGTCAGTGATGTTCTCAATCGATATCTACGAGCTGATCGAGCAGGACGCCATCGTGCCTTTCGATGACATTGTCGAGACGCCGGAAGAGAAGGCCTGGCTTAACAGTTTCTATCCAGCGCTGATGGGCAATGGCCGTACCGGTGGCAAGACCTGGGGCATTCCCTTCCAGCGCTCGACCATTGTCATGTACTACAACAAGGATGCGTTCAAAGAAGCAGGCCTTGATCCCAACAAGCCCCCGGCGACCTGGGACGAGCTTGTTTCCATGGGCAAGAAACTGGTCAAGAAGACCGGCGACAAGGTGGACCGTTGGGCCATCATGATCCCGTCAACTGGCTACCCGTATTGGATGTTCGGCGCACTCACCATGGAAAATGATCAGGTGCTCATGAACTCCGACGGGAACAAGACATTCTTCAATGCCACCCCGACTGTTA
Organism: Hyphomicrobiaceae bacterium UBA2767; assembly: GCA_002352635.1. Classification (GTDB taxonomy): domain Bacteria; phylum Pseudomonadota; class Alphaproteobacteria; order Rhizobiales; family Methyloligellaceae; genus UBA2767. The sequence continues at coordinate 12,811 of DEIT01000109.1, forward strand.
GTGCGCTCGAGTTCTGGCAGGAACTCGGGGACAAGCATGGGATTATGCCCAAGGGCACAATCGAGTGGGGTACGCTGCGCAAGAATTTCCTCGAGGGCAGGACCGCCATCATGTGGCATTCAACCGGCAATCTGACAGTGGTCAAGAAAAAGGCCAAGTTTGATTTCGGCGTTGCAATGTTGCCGGCAAACAAACGCCGCGGCACACCAACGGGCGGTGGCAACTTCTATATTTTCAAGAAAACCAAGCCTGAGGAACGCAAGGCCGCAATGAAGCTCATCCGTTTTCTGACCGAGCCCAAGCGCGCGGCGGAATGGAGCATCAAGACCGGCTACATCGGCACAAGTCCTGCTGCGTACAAGACGCCGGAATTGGAAAAATACGTCGCAGACTTTCCACCGGCCGCGGTCGCACGCGATCAGCTTGAATTTGCAACGCCCGAGCTTTCCACCTACCAGGCTGGCCGGGTTCGCAAGCTTCTGGATGACGCTATTCAATCGACATTGACGGGCAAAAAGCCTGCCAAGGATTCTCTGGGGTCTGCACAGACACAATCTGAACGTCTGCTGAAGCGTTACCAATAGCCGAAGGCTAATGAAATTCCGGGGGCGGCATAAGCCGCCTCCGGCATCAAACCATTCGCGACTGCAAACCGGGAGCGCCATGTCCAGCGCCCATACAACCAGGAACCAGGTTTACGGCTGGCTGCTGCTGACCCCGGCGGCAATTCTGCTGATTACATTTACGCATTATCCCGCCATCGCCACCCTGGCGCAGAGTTTCTTTTCCACCGGCACCGTCAGCCGGCCCTCCAAATTCATCGGCCTCGACAACTACCGGTCCATGCTCGAGGACGAGGTGTTCTGGAAGGTGCTGGAAAACAACATCTGGTACGCGGTCGGCACTATTCCGATCAGCATCGCCATCGCGCTGCTGATGGCTGTGTGGGTGAACGGGAAGCTTCCGCTGCGCGGCCTGGTGCGCATGAGCTACTTCACACCAACCATCCTGCCGATGATCGCGGTGGCGAATATCTGGCTGTTTTTCTATACGCCGGAAATCGGGTTGCTGGACCAGGTGGGTGCCTTGTTTGGATTCGCCTCGCACAACTGGCTCGGTGACACCGATACGGTACTGGGTTGCATCATTGCAATTGCCATCTGGAAGGAAGCCGGGTTTTTCATGATCTTCTATCTGGCGGCGCTGCAGACACTGCCACCGGAACTGGAAGAAGCCGCAAAACTTGAAGGCGCCAGCCGCTGGACGTTTTTCCGCAGGGTCACGTTTCCCCTGCTGATGCCGACCACGCTGTTCGTGCTCATCAATGCGGTGATCAATTCCTTCAAACTGGTGGATCAGCTCTTCATTCTGACAAAGGGTGGTCCTGATAATGCGAGTTCACTCCTGCTCTATTACATCTATGAAGCCGCATTCAGCTTCTTCGACCAGAATTACGCATCGACCCTGACAGTCGTGCTCCTGCTGATGCTCGCCGTAATTGCCATTGGGCAGTTCGTCATCCTCGACAAGAGGATCCATTACAGATGACCGCCGCAAGCCATAGCGCGACCTTGGGTACGCCAAGGCGAAGACGGTTGAAATTTGGGACCGTCCTGGAGACAGGAGCGGCCTGGCTGTTGGCGCTGCTCTGGTTGTTGCCATTGATCTATGCCTTCTGGAGCGCTTTCCACCCGTCGGAATATGCGACACGGTTTGATCTCATGGCTCCGCTCACCCTCGACAACTTCCGTGAGGCGTGGTCGCAGGCGCCTTTTGCCCGCTACTATCTCAACACCTTCATGATGGTGACGTCGATCCTGATCGTGCAGTTCATACTCTGCACGCTCGCCGCCTATGCATTCGCCCGGTTCGAATTTCGCGGACGCGACTTCGCCTTCGCCCTTGTGCTGGTGCAATTGATGATCATGCCGGAAGTTCTGATTGTCGAAAATTACCGCACCATGAGCCAACTCGGTCTCGTCGATACGATTACCGGCATTGGCTTGCCCTATATGGCCAGCGCGTTTGGCATTTTCCTGCTTCGCCAGACCTTCAAGACCATTCCCAAGGAACTCGAGGATGCCGCTCGTGTTGAGGGCTGTGGACCGCTGCAGATCCTATGGAAGGTCTATGTGCCACTCGCCAAACCCACCTATGTTGCCTACGGGCTGGTATCGGTGAGTTATCACTGGAACAACTTCCTGTGGCCGCTGGTCATCACCAATTCCCAGACGACACGACCCCTGACTGTCGGCTTGGCGATCTTCAGTGCACCGGAATCCGGCGTCGACTGGCCCATAATCACCGCGGGCACATTGTTGGCGGTAGCGCCGCTGCTCATAGCATTCCTGCTGTTCCAACGTCAGTTTGTTCAATCATTCATGCATGCCGGCATCAAATGACGGAAATCCTGACCTGGAACATCCAGTGCGGTCTCGGGGTGGATGGTCACGTCGATCTTGATCGGATTGCCACTGTCATTCGCGCCATGAGCGACCCCGACGTAATCTGTCTGCAGGAAGTTTGCCGCAACATGCCTGAACTCGATAAGGGCGCGAGCGCGGATCAGGTAGCACCGCTGACGGAGCTATTTCCCGACCATCAACCCTGGTTCGGTGCCGGGATTGACTTGATCCCCGAAGATGGTGGCGCCGGTCCTCGGCGCAGCTTCGGGAATATGATCCTGTCGCGGTTGCCCGTTCTGAGTGTATTTTTCCATCCCCTGCCGCAGCCCGCTGCGGCCGGCGTCAAACACATGCCGCGCCAGGCGACCGAGGCGAATGTTGCCACTCCAGCCGGGCCGCTTCGCGTCGTGACTACCCATCTGGAATATCACGCGCTGTCTCATCGCATGGCGCAAATCACGCGGCTGCGTGCACTCCATCGCGAAGCCGCATCGAACATGAAATACCCGCCGGCGCTGGCCAAAGGCCCCTATGCGCCATTGGAGCGTTCTGCCGAGATGGTCTTGTGTGGTGACTTCAACCTCGAACCGGACTGTGCCGAATATGCGGAGATTTTGGCGTCGCTGGCGGATGGCGCACCACCGATTGAAGACGGGTGGCGATGTGTTCATGGCGAACGCCCCCACGATCCCACCTGCGGCATCCACGACCACAAACAATGGCCTGGTGGCGAACACTGCCGCGACTTTTTCTTTATGACGCCTGCAGTGTGCGCACGGACTAAAGACATTCGCGTCGATGTAGAAACCGATGCCTCTGACCACCAACCGCTGCTCCTCGTTTTGGACGACTGAACAGGGAGCCTTGAGCGAACAGGGCTTGCCGCGCAGGTTGGACAGAAGCGGCGGCCTTCAAAAATCCAGCGGCGCATTATCGATCACCTCTTTCATGACAAAGAAGGTCCGTGTCTGGCGAACGCCGGGCAGGGCGATCAGTTGCTCGCCATGCAGGTGGTTGAAGTCGGCGATATCACGCACCCGGATCTTGAGAAAATAGTCAAAGTCGCCGGCCACCAAGTGACAATCGAGAATGAACGGGAGCTTCGTGATGGAACGCTCAAACGCACCGAAACTTTCAGGCGTCGAACGGTCAAGGACGACACCCACCACGACAAGCGCACCCCGGTTGACGCGTTCAGGCGCCACCTCGGCGCGTACCGAGCGCACATACCCTTCCTCAAACAAGCGTTGGGTACGCCGGTGACACGTGGCTGGACTGACATTGACCTTCTTGGCCATTTCCGCGTTGGAGAGACGCCCATCCACCTGAAGGTAGCGCAAAATCCGCCGGTCAATTCGGTCGAGATCACTCATGATGAGAGGTTCTTTCATTATCGATGCCTGTAACGAGACAATACCCCCATCATCGGCGAATATTGAAGCCGGACAATACCAACTACCGCCCACTTTAGAGAGCACATTCCAGCGAATTTCCGATAGCCTCTTGCGAATGATCAACTGAGGAGGACAAGGAAAAATGCTGGATAAGTTCGAGCGCTATCCACTCACTTTTGGCCCGACTCCGATCGAAAAATTGAGCCGGTTGTCAGAGCACCTTGGCGGCAGGGTTGAACTCTACGCCAAACGGGAGGATTGCAACTCCGGTCTTGCCTTTGGTGGCAACAAGGTTCGCAAGCTCGAATACATCGTTCCCGATGCCATCGCCTCCAATGCCGACACACTTGTTACCATCGGTGGCGTTCAGTCCAATCACACGCGCCAGGTTGCGGCCGTGGCAGCCAAGATCGGTATGAAATGCAGACTGGTGCAGGAAAGCTGGGTTCCGTTCGAAGACGCGGTCTATGACCGTGTCGGGAATATCCTGATGAGCCGTGTGTTGGGCGCTGAGATTGAGCTCGTCGATGAAGGTTTCGACATCGGTATTCGCGAAAGCTGGGAGAGGGCACTCGAAGACGTCAAAGCCAAAGGCGGGAACCCGTACCCCATCCCCGCTGGCGCATCGGTGCACAAGTATGGCGGTCTCGGCTACGTCGGATTTGCAGAGGAAGTCCGCGCCCAGGAGGAAGAGCTCGGCTTCACCTTTGACTACATCATCGTCTGTACGGTTACTGGGTCGACCCATGCCGGTATGCTGGTCGGTTTTGCTAAAGACGGACGCGCGAACAAGGTCATCGGCATCGATGCATCAGGAACGCTTGATCAGACCCGCGCGCAGGTGATGGAGATCGCACGCAACACCGCCGAACTGGTGGAGCTTGGTGGCGAAATCGTTGAAGACGATCTCGTTCTGATCAAGGACTATGCCTACCCGGCCTATGGCGTGCCGTCGGCTGAAACAAATGACGCCATCCGCCTTGCCGCCCGAACCGAGGGGATGATGACGGACCCGGTTTATGAGGGAAAATCCATGCAGGGCATGATTGATCTGGTGCGCAAGGACTACTTCCCTGAAGGGTCCCGCATTCTCTACGCCCATCTCGGCGGTGTGCCCGCAATCAACGGATACAGCTACATCTATCGCAACGGCTAGTGTTGCCTCTCCCTACGCGGAAGACACAACGTCGTACCGGCCGCACATGCCCAGCGAGGGCATCCGACAGGCCAAATACGCCACTCAAACGCCATTGCCGCGCCAGATCAGCCGGGTCATAGCGGTTTGATTTGAACCTTTTTCCGTCTCACCGCGACCAACCGCTGCAACAAAA
>DEIT01000096.1 GCA_002352635.1 Hyphomicrobiaceae bacterium UBA2767
ATGCCATCTGCCTTTTGTATACCTCTGGTACGACGGGAAATCCGAAGGGTGCGGTCTACAGCCATCGTGGCGCCTATCTTTCCGCGCTCTCCAATGCCTTCGCTTTCAAGCTCGACCATGAAAGCGTTTATCTATGGACACTCCCCATGTTTCACTGTTCCGGCTGGACATATACGTGGGGCGTAACCGCGGCGGGCGGAACCCATGTCTGCCTGCGCAAGGTCGAGCCCAAGCGCATTTTCGAACTCATCGGCAAGCACGATGTTACGCATATGTGCGGTGCTCCGATCGTGCTCAATATGCTTGTGCATGCGCCCCAGTCCGACAAGAAAACGTTTCCACAGCAAGTCAAAGTTGGGACCGGCGGTGCCGCACCGCCGTCAACGATCATCAGGGAAATGGAAAAGCTCGGATTTGAGGTGCTCCACCTTTACGGGGCCACGGAAACCTACGGGCCTTCGACCTACTGCGCACCGCTATCCGAGTGGGAGGAGTTGAGCGAACAAGACCGCCATACGCAGATGGCGCTCCAAGGCATTCCCTACCCCATGATCGAGGATATGATCGTGGCCGACCCGGTGACCGCAGCCCCGGTACCGCGCGACGGCAAAACAATTGGTGAGATTATGGTACGCGGTAATTCAGTCATGAAAGGCTATCTGAAAAACCCCGCCACGACCGACGACACTATGAGAAATGGCTGGTGCCGGTCCGGCGATCTCGCCGTCTGGCACGAGAACGGCTATTTTGAAATAAAGGACCGCGCCAAGGACATCATCATCACAGGCGGTGAGAATGTCTCTTCGCTAGAAGTGGAAGAGGTGCTCTACCGACATCCTGACGTGATGGAGGCCGCCGTCGTTTCCAAACCGGATGAAGAATGGGGTGAAGCTATCTGCGCCTTCGTTGATCTCAAACCAGAGGCTCACCAAACTGATGCCGACAACATCATCGCCTTTTGCCGGGACAATCTTGCGGGCTTCAAATGCCCCCGCCACCTGGTATTCGGTCCGCTGCCCAAAACCTCCACGGGCAAAATCCAGAAATTTCGTCTGCGCGAATTGGCAAAAGACAACTAGAGAGCTGCAATGACCTCATTTCCAACGACCCTTCTCAAAGGCTACGCCGATTTCAAGCAAGGCCGTTTTTCACTGGAAAGCCAGCGTTATCAAGAACTCGCTGCAGAGGGCCAGACACCGGAGAGCCTGGTGATTTCCTGCTGTGACTCCCGTGCCGCGCCTGAAATGATATTCGATTCTCGCCCCGGTGAAATTTTCGTCGTCCGCAACGTTGCAAATCTGGTGCCTCCCTACACGCCGGACGGGGAATACCACTCAACCTCGGCAGCTCTGGAATTCGCTGTGCAAAGTCTCAAGGTGAAGCATATCATTGTGCTTGGACATGGCCGCTGTGGCGGCATCAAGGCTGCCCTCTCCCCCGGCTCCGAACCGCTTTCACCAGGTGATTTCATCGGCAAGTGGATGGAACTGCTGGCGCCTGCTGCAAATTCCGTCGGTGGCAATGAGTGGATGACCGAGGGCGAGCGGCAGACCGCACTGGAGCGCATCTCGATCCGCTATTCAATCGAAAATCTCCGCACCTTCCCCTACATTTCGGACCGAGAGAACAACGGCACCCTCAGCCTGCATGGCGCATGGTTCGATATTTCAGGCGGAGAGTTGCTGACTCTGAACTCCGAAACAGGGGATTTCGAAACTGTGCAGGGTGACGCTTAGTCCAGCGTCCTCGGCTTCGCGAGTGCGGTGATGCTGCCCAACAGATCATCAAGTGTGCGTTCACGACCGGTATCAATGCGCACGCTCGCAGTCATGCCTGCACGCAGCGGTGGTGCATCCGCGCGTTCGGAGAGCTCAAGCCGCACCGGCAGGCGTTGCACGATCTTGACCCAGTTGCCGGATGCGTTTTGAGGGGGAAGAATGGCGAATTCAGCACCGGTTGCCGGTGAGATGCTTTTCACCTTCGCCCGCCACGTTACACCTGGATAGATATCGAGCTCGATGGTCGCGTTCTGACCAACCCGGACATGCGTCAGTTCCGTTTCCTTGAAATTCGCATCCACCCAATGCGCGGTGTCGGTAACAATCGCAAACAACGGTTGCGATGCATTGATCTGTTCGCCTGACACGAGCGGCACCGTGACAACGGTTCCACTCGAAGGTGCCTTGACGGAGGTGCGCTCAAGGTCAAGCTTTGCCTGCTCGACGGCAGCAATCTTTGCGCGTACCAGCGGATGCCCGTCCACCGGCCGACTGGGAGCGCCGCCAAGTGAAGCCCTCACACGCTCGATCTTCTGGCGCGCCATATCCACGCGGTCGGTTGCGGCATTGGCGTCGTTCTCCAGCTCATCTCCCCTGGTCTCGGCGATGATGCCGCGTTTCGCCAAGGTGATCTGCCGCTGATAACGCTTGCGGAAATACGCCGCCCTGTCCTGCGCTTCTTCAAGCTCCTGATGCGCCTCGGAGAGCGTCGCACGCAAAGTTTCCACCTGCTGCCGGGAGGCATCGAGTTCGGCCAACGCACGCGAGAGCACGATCTCGAAGGGTCGCGGATCGAGCTTGACCAGAACGTCTCCCTCTTTGACTTTCATGTGAGCATGCGCGCGCACTTCGACCGCCCTGCCGGAAACCTCCGCCGCCAGCTTGGCAATATCCGTCTTCACATAGGCATTCTCGGTTGAGACATAGCGTGCACCCTGCAGCCAATAGAACCCGGCGCCGGCAATTGCCGTTACTGGCACGACGATGAGCAGGAATATGCGCACGAGAACCCGGACGAAGCGGTTCTTGCGCTGAGGTTCAGTTGCCACGGCGTCGGTTGCCTTACTTCGCGTCGCCCTTGCCTTGACTGGCTTTTTGGTCGACTGTTTCCTAGGCATTTCCCGCCTCAAGTCGCGCTGGCTCTATCAGGTCGTTTTCCTCTGCCATCTCCTGTAGCCGCCGCTTCACCTCGATGAGTAGATCTGCCAGACGCTCGCGTTCTTCGCGGTTGAGGCCTGAAAGTTCCTCTTCCACCATGGCCTCTGCGATCGGCCCAATCGTGTCGTGAATTTTCTTGCCGGCCTCCGTCAAATAGATCCTGTTGATCCGGCGATCCGAAGCGTGTGGTCGCCTTTCCAGCCACCCATTTTCCTCAAGCCTGTCGATCAACCGACCAGCCGTTGCCTTTTCCACTTCGAGCATCTCGGCAAGCTCAGACTGGCTGACACCAGGCTGAGACTCCAGCCGCCTCAGAACCAGCCATTGCGCACGCGTGAAGCCCAGCTTGCGCACACGCCGGTCGAAAACCGTGCGTTGCAGGCGGGATGCGTCCTGAATCAGAAAAGCCAGATACCGTCCATCGGAAAGTCGCAATTCGGACCTCGCAAAAATTTAGTAAGCATCATTACTATTATCTAGCATACAGTCAATAGGGTTACGAATTCAAGCATGGCAAGCGAAGCCTCTATCGATTTTGCGCTCGAAGAGCAGAGAAACGATCTCTCACCTGCCCGGCGCGCGATAATCCTGTTCACGGTGACGTTGAGCGCGACGCTTTACAGCACGACGATTCTGGTGGTGTCGACCATCCTGCCCCAGCTCCAGGGCGCAATGTCGGCTACTGCCGATGAGATCACCTGGACCACGACCTTCAACATTCTGGCGACTGCCGTCGTCACGCCGTTGACCGGCTGGCTTGTGGCCCGGCTTGGAAAACGACGGGTTATGCTGTGGTCGGTGCTGGGCTTCACTATGGCGACCTATTTCTGCGGCACGGCGAACTCTCTGGAAGAGCTGATATTCTGGCGCGTCGTGCAAGGCGCCCTTGGCGCGCCCATGACACCAGTGACCCAGACGATCACCCTCGACACATACCCAAAGCGACAGCATGGAGTCGTCATTGGCCTGTTCGGCATCGGCGTGGTTCTTGGCGCCTTTCTCGGGCCTGTCGTCGGCGGTGTTATGGCGGAAGTGTCGACCTGGAGGTGGGCGTTTTTCATCCTCGTGCCTGTGGGTTTGATTGCTTTTGGCGGACTGCTATTCGCACTACCGCGCGACGATCCGGAAGGTCACAGGCCGCTCGACTGGACAGGGTTCATTTTGCTCTCTGTCGCAATTGCCTGCATGCAACTTGTCCTGTCTCGTGGCCAGCGCCTCGACTGGTTTGATTCGAATGAAATTCTGCTGGAAACATTTCTGGCAGGCCTCACCTTCTATCTTTTCGTCGCCCACAGCCTCACCACGCGCAACCCGTTTCTCAATCTGCGCCTGCTGCTCAACCGGAATTACGCGTTGGGTCTTCTGCTGGTGTTCATCTACGGTATGTTGAATTTCACGCCGATGGTCGTGCTCCCGTCGTTGCTTCGGGACCATGTGGGTTATCCGGATTCACTGATCGGATACGTTCTGGGTTCGCGAGGGTTCGGCGCCATGATTGGATTTTTCACGGCCATGTTCATCGGTCAGAAATATCCACGCAAGAGCATGCTCGCCGGATTCAGTGCGTTGGTGATTTCTGGTTACTGGCTGACGACATTCGATCTCAATGTCACATTTACCGAACTCATTCTGAACGGCATCGTGCAGGGGCTGGCCGTTGGGACCATATGGGTGCCTTTGACTATCGCCACCTTTTCGACGCTGCCCGCCTCGGTCAGGGCAGAGACATCCTCCGTTTTCCATTTGTTGCGGAATATCGGCTCAAGTTTTTTCATCTCCTTGACCGTCACTGAAATTATCCGCTCTACGGCCATGAACTATGAGCATATGACCGAGCAGATCACGCCCTTCACCCAACCCTTGCTGCTGCCTTGGGCAAGCGGTGGATGGAATACGGATAGTGTGGAGTCACTGGCGAGACTCTCAGACGAAATGGCACGCCAAGCGGCGATGATCAGCTATCTGAATGCTTTCGGCACTTACACGCTCGTTTCCGCCGCGGCGATCCCGCTGATCCCGTTGGTTGCACGTCCGCCAAAAAATTCATCGTGATCGCAGTGTGAAGCATTTTGATTATCCGAATTGTCACGCATACGGATAAAATCCGCGCCATATGATTGGAATGTCGATCAAACCGTCCGAAACGCGCGCACTGCTCGGTTGGTGCGCAGTGGGTTGCGGCCTGCTTGCGCTCGCGCTTTGCCTTGCGGTCACCTCGCCCCTGTTTGGCTACGACTATGCGGTCAAGGACATGCCCGTCTTCTGGCTTGCGGGAGGGCTTGCTGGTGCGGGACTGTTGTATCTCGCTCTACCCTGGATCATATGTGCTTCACAATCGTTGGCCACGGCAAGAAGCAGGCACTTGCTCTGGGCCATGCTTGTCGCCGGCCTCGCCATGCGGCTTGTCCTCTTCGCCAGCACGCCCGCACTGGAAGACGACTATCAACGCTATCTGTGGGATGGCGCCGTAACGGCTGATGGGCTCAACCCCTATGCCACTTCACCCGACGCGGCAAAAGCCGCCGATCCGAATGAGAAGGCCGTCGGGCGTCTCGCCAACGCGTCGGGCCTCACACTTGGCCGCGTAAACCATCCCGAGCTGCGCACGCTCTATCCGCCGGTGGCGCAGGGCGCATTTGCCGTCGCTCATTGGATTGCACCATGGAACCTGAACGGATGGCGAGCCGTGCTGCTGCTGTTTGACATTGCAAGCGTGGCGCTGCTGCTCATGCTGCTGAGGGACCTTGGCCGCTCGCCGCTCTGGTCAGCGCTCTACTGGTGGAACCCGGTTGTCTTGAAAGAAATCTATAACTCCGCACATATGGACGGGCTCATCGTACCGCTAATCCTGGGTGGTCTTGTCCTGACGCTGCGCAATCGCCCCCTTGCTGCGACAGCGAGCCTGACAATTGCGGCGGGTGTGAAAATCTGGCCCATCATCCTGCTACCGCTGGTGTGGCGAAAGCTCTCTGATCAGTCCGGAATGTTGATTGCGTGTGTCGCTCTTGCGGCGCTCGGCGGAGCGCTCTTCGCCTGGCCACTGATTTCGGCAGGCCTTGACCAGTCCTCGGGGCTTATCGCCTACGCCAGCAAATGGGCGACCAACAGCGCCCTGTCGCCCCTTGTCGCGGCTGCGGCAGGTGGGCTACTCAACGTATTCAGCATCGATGCCGTCAAACCCGCCCTCCTGGCCAGAGGCCTGATTGTACTCGCCCTTGGTACCGTGGTTCTGTGGCAATGCCGGACACAAGCCACTGGTGCACGAGACATGACAGACAGGTGGGTGATCGTTACGGCCGCCATGTTCCTGCTCTCACCCGCGCAATTCCCCTGGTATTACGTATGGGTTCTGCCGTTCCTTGCCTGCCGGCCCGTGCCAGGTCTGCTGGTTCTGACCGCCACGCTGCCGCTCTACTACACCGCCTTCTATTATCTGTCTCAAGATGCATACGCTGTTTTCTCGACGCGCATCGTGTGGCTCATCTGGCTGCCGGCTTGGGGCCTGCTGCTATGGCAAGCGCGCCATCGGATCGCCGCGATACTACTGCCCGCAAATTCAGTGAAAAACGCCGAGGAGGCGTCATGAAACAAGGCAAGCGCATCAGCGTCGTAATCCCCGCGCTAAATGAAGCCAACGCAATCGCGCGCGTCATCACCGATATTCCCGAATGGGTCGATGAGATCGTCGTTGCCGACAATGGTTCAACGGACGGAACGCCTGAGATCGCCCGCGTGAACGGTGCGAAAATCGTTCGTGAATCTGAGCGCGGCTATGGCGCGGCGTGTCTGGCTGGCATTGCCGCCTGCCGGAAAGCGGACGTAATCGTATTTCTGGACGGCGACTACTCGGATCACCCCGAAGAGCTCGGGTTGATCGTCGATCCGGTCGCAACTGGCGCTTGCGAGTTTGTCATCGGTTCGCGCGTCACGGGCAACGCGAAGCGTGGTGCGTTGACTATCCAGCAGCGTTTCGGCAATTGGCTTGCGTGCAAACTCATGAACGGGCTGTGGCGTACCTGCTATACCGATCTGGGGCCATTCCGGGCGATTGATGCGCGCGCGCTGCGTCGCCTCGGCATGCAGGACCGCACATATGGCTGGACAGTAGAAATGCAGATTAAGGCCGCCCTTCTTGGCCTCACCGTACAGGAGGTTCCTGTAAGCTATCGGCCGCGCATCGGCGTTTCCAAAATTTCCGGAACCGTAAAGGGCACCATTCTGGCGGGCACGAAAATCCTCGGGCTTATCGGCAAATACGCTCTGAAGCCCGGTTGGTCGCCGCCGGCCTCACTGCGCTGACATGCGCAACAGGTCGTTGTGTTTCACCAACCTGCCCCAATGCTCATCAAAGGGGTGTACGAATTGGGTCTTCCCCTTGGCGTTGACAAGTGTCCGGGCCTCATTGTGCCAGGCGAAGATTCCACCATCGAGATTGTAAACCGCTTTCGCGCCCTGCTCCTTGAGTGCAGCCTGCACCTGCTGGGCGAGTTTGGATGATCGCACGCCGACTGAACAGTAGAAGATGACGGTTTTGCCACGCACCCTGTCAGCGAACCGGTTCATGAAACTCCGGCGCCAGATCCCGGGATCCACGCGCTCAGCGCCCTTCAGCCGGCTCACGGCAAACTCATCCTCTTCACGCACATCGAGCAGAAGGAAATCTGTTCCGCGCGCCATGTGATCGGCGAAGGCCTGTGTTGAGAGCTGTGCGACACCGCCATAGTCACGGATGACCCGCTCCCGCACCGCA
>DEIT01000054.1:0-2450 GCA_002352635.1 Hyphomicrobiaceae bacterium UBA2767
ACCAAGCGCCCCCACAGCGCGCTCGGATACCGACCTCCAGCGCCGGAACCCATCATCCCGTTGCAGGAAAGGCCAACCATGAACTAACATTCAAACTGGACCAATCAGGTGGGGCTGGTCAGCAGGAGACCTCGGGTGCAGGTGCTGAGATAGGTGTGTTTGTTCGCGCCTGGGAACAGATCTCGCAATGCGGCCGAGTTTTCTAATTGTGGAACATGCTCATTCACGAGATCCCTCCAATGTTGACGACCAATCAAACGCGCGCCGCGGGAGGGGTCAAGGGTATTGTCTTTTCCATTGTCACGAAAGCGCAAAAGGAATCATGGAGAGTAACCACGCCAAATGTCCAGGCGAACACACTCATGGATTGATTGGCTACAAGTCAGGCTGACCGAAGCCATAACTAAGAATGGTTGGAGCCCGGCACGCGGCATGCTTAAACTAGTCGGACCATAGGCACTGAAACGGCGGCGTGAACGAAGAACCTAACCACCGATTGGTGCCAGAGAGATTGGGAGGAAAATATGTATCTAAAGTCAGTTTTGCGCGGTCTGGCGATCACAGCCTGCGTAGCTTTCGCGACCACACTGTTTCTAAATCAACCGCTCCGTGCTGAGGACTGTCCGCGTGGAACCCTCGACAAGGCTTATTGTGACAAGAATGGCGATCTTACCGCAGATCTGCCCACGGATAAGAGCAAGGTTTCCAATCCGGACACGATAATTTTCTCATACACACCGGTCGAAGACCCGGCGGTGTATCAGAAAGTGTGGGATGGATTCATCAAGCATATGTCCAAGGTGACCGGCAAGAAGGTCGTCTTCTTTCCTGTCCAGTCCTATGCCGCGCAGTATGAAGCGATGCGTTCGGGACGATTGCATATTGCCGGTGTGAACACTGGCGGCAATCCCGTGGCAGTCAACTGTGCGGGCTTCGTGCCGTTCGCAATGATGGCGGCGAAGGACGGCTCGTTTGGCTATGAGATGGAAATTCTCGTGCCTGCCGACAGTCCGATCAAGTCGCCTGCGGATATCAAGGGTAAGAGCCTGGCGTTCACCTCGCCGACATCGAACTCTGGGTTTAAGGCGCCGTCCGCGATTTTGAAGGCGGACTTTGGCCTTCAGGCGGAGAAGGATTTCAAACCGGCATTCTCCGGCAAGCACGACAACTCGATCCTTGGCGTTGCCAACAAGGACTATGAAGCGGCGGCAATTGCGAACTCGATCCTGAAGCGCATGGTCGACCGCAAGGTCGTGGATCCGAAGAAGATCCGTTCGATCTACAAGTCGCAAACCTTCCCGACCACGGGTTACGGTCATGCCCATAATCTGGACCCGCAGGTCGTGGCGAAGATCAAGGAAGCGTTCTTCACCTTCCCATGGGAGGGTTCCGACCTTCAGAAAGAGTTCAAGAAGGAAGGGAAGTTCATCCCTATCGTCTACCAGAAAGACTGGGACGTCATTCGCAAGATCGACAAGGCGAACGGCGTGTCTTACGCTTGCAAGTAATGCAATGATCCTGCCGTCCGGCCCCGCTCCATGTGCGGGCCGGGCGGTTTGACCATTCCTGACCGGGCAACTTGGGGGCGGCCCAATGCTGAAACTTGCTGGCCTGACAAAGCGTTATCCGACTGGTGATCTGGCGCTGAAGGGTATCGATCTGGAAGTGCCGGACGGTCAGGTTATGGCGCTGATCGGCCCCTCGGGTGCGGGCAAATCTACAGTTATCCGCTGCGTCAACCGACTGGTTGAGCCGACATCCGGCACGATCTCTCTGAACGATACCGAACTGACCACGCTCAATCAGACGCAGCTGCGCAAGGCGCGCCGCCGTATGGGCATGATCTTCCAGGAGTACGCGCTGGTCGAACGGTTGTCGGTGATGGAGAACGTCTTGTCGGGCCGTCTCGGCTACGTCAGTTTCTGGCGCAGCTGGCTTCGCAAATATCCGCAGTCGGACATCGATGAAGCATTCCGGTTGCTCGAACGCGTCGGTCTCGATCACATGGTCGATAAACGCGCCGATGAACTTTCCGGCGGCCAACGCCAGCGCGTCGGCATTTGCCGTGCTCTCATCCAGAATCCTGAACTGCTGCTCGTTGATGAACCGACGGCTTCGCTCGACCCCAAAACCTCGCGGCAGATCATGCGCTTGATCGTGGAGTTGTGTGAAGAGCGAGGTCTGGCGGCCATTGTGAACATTCACGACGTTTTGCTCGCGCAGATGTATTCGAAGCGCATCGTTGGCCTTCAGCTTGGCGAAATCGTCTATGACGGCCCGCCCAACGGTCTTACTCCGGAGGTCCTCACCAGCATCTATGGCGAGGAAGACTGGGAGGCGACGATTGGCAAGGAGGACGAAGAAGGTGGCGAAGACGCCGCCCTAGATGTGGATGAGACTCAAGATGAGGATCATCATGGAACGATCCCGGACCGCGACCGTCTCGCGGG
>DEIT01000054.1:2608-10057 GCA_002352635.1 Hyphomicrobiaceae bacterium UBA2767
CTCTGGATGACGGTTACATCGACCGTTGTGGGGATAGCCATCTCAATTCCGGTCGGTCTTGGTGCTGCTCGCAATCTTGCACCGGCGCCGGTCTATTATTTCTGCCGGGCGATTTTGGCTGTCTCACGCAGCTTTCAGGAAATCATTCTGGCGATTTTCTTCGTCAAACTTTTCGGATTTGGCCCGTTTGCTGGTTTTGTAACCCTGTCATTCGCGACCATCGGTTTTTACGGAAAACTCCTCGCTGAAGATATTGAGGACATGGACCCGTCCCAGGCCGAGGCCGTTCGCGCGACGGGAGCCGGGTGGTTCCAGTGGTTGAACTACGGTGTCCAGCCGCAAGTCATGCCCCGCATGATCGGATTGGGGCTTTACCGTCTTGATATCAATTTCCGCGAGTCGGCTGTCGTCGGCATTGTCGGCGGTGGCGGTATCGGTGCGACGCTCAACACTGCATTCGACCGCTATGAATTCGACTCAGCCGCGGCGATCCTTCTCATTATCATCGGCATCGTCATGGTGGTCGAATACACCTCCGGCTATGTGCGCAAGTGGGTTCAGTGATGCCGGTCCTAGAGCAGAATTCAGTTCAGGTCTGGAAGCGGCGGGAAACCCGTGCTCAACTCGCCATCTGGTTCGGGTGGCTGGTCGTGGTCGCCATCTTCGTCGTTTGTTGGCAGCTTATCTCGGAGAAGACGGTATGGATATTCGTGCTGGATGCTCATACGCAGGCCGGTGATCTTGCCAGCCGCATGATCCCGCCAAACTGGGACTATATGTCGACGCTGTGGTGGCCAATCTGGGATACGATCAATATTGCGACGATCGGAACGGTGCTGGCGCTTTTTCTTGCAATTCCAACGGCCTTTTGCGCCGCGAGAAACACGACGCCCAGCACCACATTTGTGAGGCCGATTGCGCTGTTTATTATCGTGTCGTCACGCTCGATCAATTCGCTCATTTGGGCGCTGATGCTGGTTACGATTGTCGGTCCCGGCGTTTTCGCAGGCATTATCGCAATCGGTCTGCGGTCAATCGGGTTCTGCGCCAAGCTGTTGTATGAGGCCATAGAAGAGATCGACGAAAAGCAGGTCGAGGCCGTGACCGCGACCGGCGCCAGCCGCGCCCAGGTTATTACCTACGGTATCTGGCCTCAGGTGCTACCGGCGTTCGCAGGGATTTCGGTGTTCCGGTGGGACATCAATATCCGCGAGTCGACGGTGCTGGGACTGGTTGGTGCAGGAGGAATTGGGCTGCAGCTCAACGCCTCGATCATGACGCTGGCGTGGACGCAGGTTTCCCTGATTCTGCTGGTCATCATCGGCACAGTGATCGTAAGTGAGTGGGTATCGGCCAAGGTGCGCCACGCAATTATTTGAGCGCCAGAATCCGGTCAGCAATTTCCACAAATCCGGCACCGCGCGGCTGTTTGGTAATCCACGCCGGCATGGCCTCGCAGTGATGCAGAAGGTCTTTCAGGTTGGCCACGCCGACCGCATGTGGAAAGAAACGAAACATGGGCGCATCGTTTGGCGAGTCCCCGGCAAAGGTGAAACTATGAGCATCTTTGTCCAGATCGATTGCGAACTGTTCCGACATCAGCTGCTTGGTCATAGTCATTTTGTCATAGTCGCCGAACCAGCCATTAACATGGATGGAGCTTACTTTCGCGGTCGCGCGATGCCGAGTGAATATGTCGACGATCCGCTGGATTTCCGCTTCCGGCAGGGATTCAACATCTTCACAAAAATCAATCGCAAGGTCGCTCGCGCGAAAGCCCTGATCGACCGAGACTGCCGCACCCGGTATTTCGGACAGAACCTCATCGCGGATGGCGTCGAGCCGTTCCCGGTTTTGTGCGCGGACACCGATCGGGTCGGCATAAACGCGGATCATTTGCCGCGCGCTTTCGTTATAGCGATAGTAGAAGGCGCCATTTTCTCCCACGACCGCATCGACCGGCCATTGGCGCGCGATCATATCGCACCATCCTGCCGGACGACCGGTGATTGGAACCACCAAAAGGTTGGCTGCGCGCAGACGTTCCATCGCTAAGAAAACATCGGCGGTAATCCGGCCGCCGGTCGTTATGGTGTCGTCGATGTCGGTGAAGACTCCGCGGATGCCGGACCAGATGTCGTCCGGACTGTCTGAAAGAGGTCGTGGTTCGGTCAATGGAAGAATCCTCTGTCGTCGTCACAAAAAATGATATCAGCTAATCCAATGTACGATATCGCAATCATCGGCGGCGGCATCAACGGATGCGGCATCGCGCGCGACGCGGCGGGCAGGGGTTTTTCCGTGTTGCTCGCAGAGAAGGACGATCTTGCAAGCGGTACGTCGTCCTGGTCGAGCAAGCTCATTCATGGCGGGCTGCGTTACCTTGAACATTACGAATTTCTGCTTGTGCGCAAAGCGCTCGAAGAGCGCGAGACGCTGTGGTCGATGGCGCCACACATCATTCACCCGGCGCGATTTGTATTGCCGCATCATCCGGGTTTGCGCCCCGCCTGGCTGCTGCGATTGGGGTTGTTTTTGTATGATCATCTTGGTGGACGCAAGCGTCTTCCCGGCACCCGAAAGCTTGACTTGCGCCGTGATCAAGCGGGGGCGCCGCTGAAACCCGACTACACGGTAGGCTTTGAATACTCAGATTGCCGCGTGGACGATGCCCGTCTTGTCGTCCTTAATGCACAAGATGCCGCCGACCGCGGCGCGGTCATTCGTACTCGGACGGAGGCCATAGCGGCCCAATGGCAGATTGACCACTGGCACGTAACGTTGCGCGACACGCAATCGGGTCAGGAGACAACCGAGCAGGCTCGTCTTCTGGTCAATGCGGGTGGCCCGTGGGTCGACGCAATCCTGCGCAACGTTCTGGCGCAGAACGACGCTCACAATGTGCGGCTTGTTCAGGGCAGCCATATCGTCGTGCCGAGACTCTATGACGGCGCGCACTGCTACATTTTCCAGAACAGTGACGGGCGTGTGGTTTTTGCCATTCCGTTCGAGCATGATTTCACGCTCATCGGCACAACAGATGAGGATTACGCGGGCGACCCGGGCAAGGCAGAAATTTCACCTGAAGAGACGGATTATCTCTGCCGCACTGTCAGTGATTATTTCCGCAAATCCATCTCATCCGACCAATTTGTCTGGAGTTTCTCCGGTGTTCGCCCGCTCTATGACGATGGTGTATCAGCGGCACAGGAAGCAACCCGCGACTATGTGTTGCGGGCGGAGCGCGGCGAGGGCCAACCTCAACTGGTCAATATCTTTGGAGGAAAGCTCACCACGTACCGCGTGCTTGCGGAAGAAGCCGCTGACGAGGTGTCTGCCATGCTTGGCAGGAGTGCCGATCACTGGACCAGAGGCGTTCCACTGCCCGGCGGTGAATTTCCACCCGAGAGCCTCGAGACTGAAATTGATTTGCTTCGGGATCAGTTTGACTGGTTGTTGAGGCCGCATGCCGAGCGCCTGTTCTGCACTTACGGTATGCGGGCGCACAGGATTCTTGAGGACACAACCGGTTATGACGACCTCGGTATTTGTTTCGGCGTCGATCTCTACGAAAGGGAAGTGGAATATCTCATTGCGCATGAATGGGCGCGCTCAGCGGATGACATTCTATGGCGGCGTACGAAGTTGGGGTTGCGGCTGGCAAAAAGTGAACAGGCACGCCTCGAAAAATGGATGCGATCCAAGGTTGGTACGAAATAGCGGGATCGTGTCCTCAACCAGAACTTTCATTTCGGCCTTAAGCTGCCCCGAACTCCGTCTTCGTCAGATAGCGGTCAATCTTCGCCAATCCAGAGCTTTGCGTCCTCTATGTCGGCATTGTGAAAGACCTGGATAGGTGCGGGCACCAGGGGCGCAAAGACTTTCACTGACTGGCGTATCCATTCAACATCTGACACCACCGCGATCTTGGAAAAATTCCCAAGATGGGTGAACCCGAACCGTGCATCGTCCCACATGGCACCAGCGGAGAAGCTCTCGAAACCTTCACCGATCCAGTAGAGCAGCTTTATTTTTTTGTGCGCTGCGATCTTTTCCTTGGCGAGGGGGATCAGTGTCTCTTCATAGTCCTCGCGTGTGATTTCGCCTTCGGCCCGAAACGCGATCACGTCTTCAGGATACCCGTCCAGAACTTCAAATCGCCCTTTGCGGGGGTCTTCCGAAGCGACCCACGCCTTTGCAGCCTCAAGGTCGGATGCGTCAAAGCTTCTTACTCTGGCATTCAGAAAATGATCGACGAGGTGGGGGGCGGCAGACAGGAGTGGGCTATTGCTGACCACGGCAATCTTGCGAACTTCCGTGTGGTGGTCTCGTATGAAGCGGAAGTGCGAGGTAAAGGCCTTGAAATCCGCCCAACCCGGAAAGCTTTTCGCCACGATCACAAGTCCTCGCAAAGCGTCATGGTCTTTCAGGTACCCGTCGACAACGTTTGTGAGATTCTTGAAATCGTCCTCCGTAAGGCCATGCATTGTTTCGGGTTGAACAATCACCACACCCTCAGTTTCATTCAATTCAACATCGATCATCGGTTGTCTCCCCGTATGTGAGCGCGTGCCGCGCATTTCGCAGCACCATGGGCTGGTTCCTTACTACGTCAGAGTTTGACGGTTTGCCCATAGATTCAATTTATTGCTTTTTCATGCTGGCCATGAAATTCATCGCCGACCCAGAAAGACATAAGAGGGAGATGAAGCCATGGCGCACAAACAGGTTGCCCTGGTTGTCGGCGGTGGGAGCGGTATCGGTGCGGATGCCGCGAGAAAGTTGTCAGGCAGCGGCTACGATATCGCGGTCATGTCTTCCTCCGGCAAGGGCGAAGCGCTAGGCAATGATCTTGGTGGGCTGGGTTTTACCGGCTCCAACCTCGTGCCCGATGACCTTCAGAGGTTTGTGGATGCTGCCCTGGAGCGCTTTGGCCGTATTGACGGCGTGGTCAACTGCACAGGCCATGGACCCAAAGGGCCCGTCATGGAGATCAGCGATGAGGACTGGCACGTTGGCCTGGATTATTATCTGCTGAACGTCATACGCATGACGCGGCTGGTGCTGCCTGCAATGCAGGCGCAAAAGTCAGGTTCAATTGTCAATATTTCTACGTTTGCGGCTTTTGAGCCCGATCCCGATTTTCCAACGTCGGCCATATTCCGAGCCGGGCTGGCAAGCTACACAAAACTCTTCAGCACGAAATACGCGGCCCAGGGCATTCGGATGAACAATGTCCTCCCGGGCTTCATTGACAGTCTGCCTGAAAAGGAAGACCGCGTGGCCCGCATCCCAGCCGGGCGTTACGCAAAAGTAAGCGAACTGTCGGAAACCATCGCCTTTCTGGTTTCGGATGCATCCAGCTACATCACCGGCCAGAACATACGCGTCGACGGTGGGTTGACCGCATCAGTCTAGGCGCCAACAGAAAATTCGAGATGGCCGCCCCTTACTGCGCGCTCGGCCTGGCACGTGCGCTGATGCTCGCCGGGGTGTGATGCAAAACTGCCGCGACATCCCATTCGTGCCATGCTGCCAGCGTGGTCATCCTCAGACCCAACCTGCCATAGTCGACGCTGAAGAAGCCGGACGGGTCCATGTGGACCGCATCTTTGTGGCCCGGCATCGCCAGGATATCCTGCGCCATCACGCCGACATGAACAGCGTCATCCCAAAGATATTTGAAACTGTAGAGCCTTATGCCGCTGCCCAAAGTTTTCAGATGGGTAATGTCGCGCTTCAGGCGCCGGTCGGATCGAATTGCGTCGAACGTCGGACTCTTGTGTACTGGCTTACCGATAGAGAAAACAGCTCGGACAAAGCCGGTAACTTCGTCGGACTCGTCCAGTTCAAACGTTGCTACCTGCTCGGGCAGGAGCTGGATACGCGGCGTGTAGAACTTGCGGAAGCTGCCGCCGAATGAAAGATCGAGGCTCTCGGTAATTTTAACAGACAGTCCGGCATCGAATTGAAACCGGTTGGTTTGGTCAGTGCCGTCCAGATACTGATGCTCTGCGGCATTAATCAGGCCGCGAAGGTCGAGCCCTGAGTGTCCGTCGGTATCGTGGAATTGCCGCTCATAGGACGCGCCGCCATTGAAGGTTAGTGGCGCGCCGAACAGCGTTCCGATGCCGACCTTCACATCCAAGCGACCACCCAACGAGTACGTCGTGACTTCGCCCGCATTATCATACGTGAAGGTCTGATTCAGGCCGGAAACATAGCCATGGATTCTCTCTTTGACCTCCTGGCGACCATAGCTCACCGACGGTCCGCCGGAGACTGAGTAGAACTGGCCGTCGAGAATTGTTCCCTGGATTAAG
Source organism: Hyphomicrobiaceae bacterium UBA2767 (assembly GCA_002352635.1). Taxonomy (GTDB): domain Bacteria; phylum Pseudomonadota; class Alphaproteobacteria; order Rhizobiales; family Methyloligellaceae; genus UBA2767. Next base: position 8,932 of record DEIT01000054.1, read on the forward strand.
CCGCCGAATTCATGGGAGTCATAGTTGTTCTTGTAGTGGACGTCTTGCGCATCGCGCGGGCCGGCATTCAGGCCGCCGCCAAGACCGCCATCCACGCCCTGTGGGCTGAATATCAGGAGGTTGTTGCCGGGCCCGACCGGAATCAGACCAATTTGCTCATCGGTGCCGGATGAGCCAAATTTGTACCACATATGCATTCCCCAAAGCGTTTCGCCCCAGATGAATCGATGGACGGCCTCCATCCAGTAGTAGTCAACGAGGTCGTCATTGCTGAGGAAAAACAGGTTGCGTGGTGAGATGGCGACACCATTGTCGGTGCCCAGCGTCCCCGTCGACTCACGGTCGAGGTCGCCAACGTCAAAGCCTGTGCGAAATTCCCATGTGCGCAAGTTCGACAGGACTGACGGGTCTGTTGGGCCGAGGCCCTGGTCGGAAGCCGTCGGGTTGAATGAAACCGGCTGCGACGTGTTGGCCGGCACAAAGGTGTTGGCGGGCAGGTTGGTCGCGTATTGCGGGCCGAGTTCGCCTGAGCCGTCCGTCGGGGCCAGCGAGGTTTTCACCACCTTCTTGTAATCGTTGTAGGTACCCTTTTTGATGCGTGTCTTTACCGTATTGATCTCCTCCGCAGTCAAGCTTGGATCGGACTTGGTGTTGATACCAGGACGGTTGCCGGGCCTGCGGTCGGGGAGGGTTGCCGACATGCCGTGATTGTGGGCGTCCATGCCCGATGTATATGTCTTGTGTGGAAGGCCGAGATTGTGTCCGAGTTCATGGATCAGGATTTGGCCCTGATTGACGGTCTTGAAAGCACTTGAAATATCGGCGGCTGTCGTGTTTCCGGGCTCCTGGCCGCGACCCGGTTCGCCACTGCCGGATTCCTTTAAGGAAGCGAGCAGGACGTTGAAAGACTTGTTTGCCGCTCCTTTTGAGTTGGCCGTCGCCGCCTTGTCGAAATTCGCAAGCAGAGACGATTTATTGGTCTTGGAGTCGACGCCGAGCGTCAATACGTCTTCGTCCTTTACGAAGTCCTTTTTGATGTCCTTTTGGTCGGTACTGATGAAGTAGATATTCCGAACTTCGAATTTGACGTCGGCGTCCTTGTATTTTTTGTTCACCGATGTGAACA
>DEIT01000054.1:10219-17010 GCA_002352635.1 Hyphomicrobiaceae bacterium UBA2767
TGCCGTGAATATGAGCATTGAAAGCGCTGCACAAACACTCAAGGCATACGCCGACAGCCAACGAATTTGGACCGTTTCGACAAATGAATGAAGAATCAAACTCAATTTCTTGAACACAACAGCCCCCGACTCTGCATTCGGTGCCTGCGCTGCAATGAACAATGGTCCACGGTCGCGCCGGCGACCCCCCAGCCAGTTGCCATGGCGGCGCGTCGTCGCGAGCGACTAACATGCATATTGTTTTTGTTGGTTTTGGAACTCTCGCATCGCGGCGCTCTGCCCCTACACGGCAACAGCATCACGAAGCAGAAATTAGACCACAGGGTGAGCCGGCCTCCGAGTCGCAATAGGTGAAATGACGAATCTTTGATCTCGACTGTTGTCCAACAGCAACAGGTCGGTGGAAAACCTGGTGATCGAGGGCTTCGTATCTGGTTGAAACCGCGAAAACCGAGGCTGGGGATTGTTTCCTGCTTCTTTACCGGACCATTGCAGAGCGGCGGGAAGGTTTCCTCACGTCAAGATTCCGCGATATAGTGATACGGCGAAACGGATCCGCCTCTTGCGTGGCTGCGAAGAGAACCTAAATCTCTTGGGAACACGAGGATGAGATTATGATTTTCCAACAGCTCTTCGATCCGGTTTCCTCCACCTACACCTATGTGCTTGCGCGCCGCTATGGCGGCGAGGCGGTGATCATAGATCCCGTTATCGAGCATGTGGACACCTATGTATCGCTGCTCGAGCGGCTTGATCTGAGGCTGATCAAGGCGATCGATACCCACATTCATGCCGATCACGTAACCGGGCTCGGACGGTTACGCGATATCACGAAATGCGTGACGGTCATGGGCGAAATGAGCGGTGTCGATGTCGTCTCGATGCGCGTGCAGGAAGATGAGAAGATCGACGTGGATGGTATCGAATTGCGGACGCTCTATACGCCGGGCCACACGGACGATTCTTACAGCTTCCTCGGGGCAGACCGCGTGTTCACAGGTGATGCGCTTCTGATTGGCGGGACGGGCCGGACTGATTTTCAGAATGGCGATCCTTACGCCTCCTACGACTCGCTTTTCAACAAGCTGCTGAAGTTGGCGCCCGAAACCTTCGTGTTCCCGGCGCACGACTATAATGGCAACACCGCTTCCACGATCGGCTATGAGGTGGCCAACAATCCCCGGCTGCAGGTCAACTCGGCGGATGAGTATGCCGACGTCATGAACAATCTCAGTCTTCCAAATCCGAAGATGATGGATGTGGCCGTTCCGGCCAACCTGGAGGTTGGCAAGTCACTGGGGCAGTTTGTGCGCCCGGGTGAGGAACTGAATGTGGCTCAATGCCGGGATGTATGCGGCAAGGACGATGTCATTCTGATCGATCTGCGTGAACAAAACGAACGCGATCGCGATGGCTGGATCACGCAGTCATTGCATGTGCCTTATGGCAGTTTCGACACGCAACTGGGATCATCCGGCACGCTTACGCGCATCGCCAAGGACCATCCCGGCCATATCGTGCTCTATTGCGCCCATGGCGAACGTTCAGCGCTCGCGCTCGACACGATGCGCAACGCCGGTTTTGACGGCGTCAAACACCTGAAGGGCGGCCTCGCCGCCTGGATCGCATCAGGCGGAGAGGTCGAACACGCAACTTGAGTGTGTTCTTTTCAGTCGCCAGCTAACAACCGTAGCCGAGGGTAACGATGCACCAGACGCCCTCGCCGGTTTTCTTCGCGGTTTTGCCTGCACCTTTGGCGACGCCACCGGCCGCTTGTCCAGCGCCTTTCACGGTTCCTGTGACGGCTCCTGCCGGGCCTTGCGTGACGCCCTTAACAACGGTTCCGGTGCCACGGACAACACCGGCACCTGCGGTTCCGGCACCCTGTACCGCACCCTGGCCGATCTTTTCAGTGCCCTGAACCGTTCCCTGCACTGCGCCCTGGACGGGACCGCTCTGGGGTTGCTGCGCTTGCACCGGTAAGGCCAGAACCGCAAGACATGCGGCAGTGAATAACGTGACACGAATCATGGTGTGTCTCCTGTGTTTGGGGGGTGATGACCATACGCCTTTGATCGCGATCGGCCAATTGGCCTCCACATTGATCAGGATTGCGGCGCGATTAAGACCGCTGCACTATCGGATCTGAACGCCCGGGAACTTGATGCCGCCTGGAAGCTTTCTGCATTTGTTTCCAGCCCAGATTGGCTTGTTGGACGGGCATTTGCACTGGCCGTTTACGCGGATCCGACCGCCGGAACAGTTCGGAGTTGGTCTTGGCGTTACGCCTCCGCCTCCATATTGGGGCGGCAGGCCTGGGTTGGTCTGGTACAGGACACACTGCTTACCGTTCCAGGAAGGCTTGTTGCTCGGGCATACACATTGCCCATGTCCGGTCTTGATTCTACCGCCGGAACATCCGCTCGGTTTTGTGCACTTCTGGCCGTTCCAGATCGGCTTGTTTGAGGGGCAGACACATTGCCGCAGACGTTCATTGTAGGTCCGCCCGCCGGAGCAGACCTGATGGGCTGGATTACACTGACTGCCGCTCCAGACAGGTTTGTTGGGTGGGCAGACGCATCGCTTCTGCTTGAGGTTGAAGGTGCGTCCACCGGAGCAGATCTGGATCTTCGGTAGGCAGATCTGCCCGGTCCAGATCGGCAGGTTCGCCGGGCAGACGCAATTGCCGTAATTGTTACGGATGCGGCCGCCGGAACATTGCTGCGGGGGACGCGGAACGCACACCGAACCAGTCCATATCGGTTTGTTGGCAGGGCACACGCACTGGCGCGAGCGTTCATTGTAAATGCGGCCACCGGAGCAGACCTGATGGCCTGGTATGCACTGGCTGCCACTCCAGATCGGTGTGTTGGCCGGGCACACACAGGACCGCTTCCTCTGGTCGTAGTAGCGCCCGCCGGTGCAGATTATTTCCTTCGCGAAGCAGAAGGATCCGGACCAGTTGGGTTTGTTGGCCGGGCACACGCATATGCCCTTATTGTTGCGATAGCGACCACCCGTACACTGTTGCGGCGGGCGCGGAATACAAACCCGACCCGTCCAAACCGGCTTGCTGGACGGACAGACACAGGCGCCCGAATTGTTGCGGAAGCGTCCGCCTGTGCAGGCTGGCGGCGGTGGCGGAGGCGGCTGTCCGATGATCGACGCCGTCGCGCAGGCCTGGTCGTTGGTCGGGTTGGCATCGCCCGCAGAACCACCTGGCTGCCCAAACAGGCTGGCCAGCAACTGCTGGTCAATTCGCCCCGAAACAGGCAGTCCGTTCTGCTGCTGGTAGGCACGTATGGCATTTGCGGTCTTGCCGCCAGGTTTTCCATCGACGGGACCCGGATTGAAACCTTTCGACGTCAATGCGCTCTGCACGTCGCGCACGCTGCCGCCTGTCTGCTGCGCGCCGCCCCAGCTCAGGGTTGCGCAGTTTGTGACCGAACCTCCGGCCGACGGTGGCACCTTGAGATTGAGCGAAAGCGTAAGCGACCGTCCCGGCGCGAGTGTCGTCTCGGGATGGAAGCAATTGGAGCTGCCCCCGGTGGACTGGCACCTCCATTGTCCGCCCGAGTAGCCCTTTAGCGATACGACCGAGGGTGTGGTCGTATCGTTTACGCGTATCGATCCCGAATAAGGGGCCTCGCCCACATTGACGATTGTGACATTGAAGCCGCAGATGGCGGCGTTGCTCGCCCTGCATGCGGCCTGCCTTGCGACCTTGCTGACCGCGAGATCAGGCTGCCCTGTTGGAGGTGGCGGAGGCGGTGCCTTTTTCTCCTCCTCGATCTTGATGATCGAAATGTGCTGATCGTTTTCCGGATTGACGTCCTTCACAGCCCGGTCGGGCCAGACCATGTTCTTGATGTGACTGACCTGGCTGTGGGGATAGTTGGCTGGAACCGAAGCCGTCAGCTCGTATTTGACGGCATCGCCTGATTTGATCGAGAGGTTCTTGCCCGAGCATTCATAGGCCGCATTCCCGGTTGTCTTGCAATCAAGCCCCGGCGTCTGGCTAGTGATCTTCGTGATCTGCAGCGCGGGTGACAGCGTGCCCCTGACACCGGCTGAACCGGTGAATGTCTGCTCGCCCTTGTTGTCTATCCGTGCCGGAAGCTGACAAGAAGTGCCTTTCTTGCACGTGGTATCGCTGTGCGGCGCCAGGTCGGCCGGTAGAACGTTGGGCACGACCGCCAATGCGCAGTTTTCGTCGTTGAACGGGAAATCATTCCCAGGTCCGGGTGGAAGTTTGGCGCAATTGTTAAACTGGTTGGCGGCGAACCCGGCCGGTATTGGGAACTCTATTCCAAACGATGCCCAGCCACCTGCGGGGATGCCTGCAGGATTTGTACAGGTATAGGAGCCCCCGGCAGGTGCGCAGGCCCAGCCTGGGCCAGTCACATTGGCTGCGCCGGCTCCCACGTCGGGAATATCGTTGACGACAAGCGGTCCGGCAAAATTCGTGTCGCTGATGTTCTCTACATAGACTTCAAACTGGCAATTGGCCCCTTTGGGGCATGGGTTGGCTTGTGCATATTTGACTACCGCCAAGTCATTTGGACATTCCGCTGAGCCCGCGGTGCAAACAAGCGCCAATGCGCACGCTTCATGTTCTTCCTCTGCACCATCACCGTCATTGTCCCATTTGGTCTTGGCGCAGTTGAGCTCCCAGCTTGGGACCGGGGTGGCGGCTGGCAGCTCAAAGGCGACCAGAACGGTGAGGCTGTCGCCCGGCGCAAGCCCGCCGGGAATTGGCGGGTGCGTACAGGTAAACGGACCAGCGGAGCCTATGCCTGGCGCACACGCCCATGCTCCGCCGAACCAACCAGCCATTGTGGCCGGATTGGCCGTGACTTCGTCAGTAAACTCGATCGGTCCATTGAGTGGTGCGGTGCCGCTGTTGGTGATCTCTACAAAGTAGCCGCACACCCATGGCGTGCCCGCTCCGCTATTGCTGCAGGTCGAGATTGCAGTCTTTTCGATACTGACCATCGGGCGGGCATCGGGATGGCCCGGCGGCAGTGTTGAAATCTCCGCACACGCGTATTCGTTGTGCGGGTTCGGGTCGCCCGGCAGGCCCTTCCAATCAAAGTAAACACAGTTTCTGACGTGGGTGACACCCGGTGCAATGGGTGGTCCCTGCACGAGTATGATGAATTCCCGGAATTCGCCAGGAGCGAGCGTGACGGGACCGGCGAGGGTGCAGTCGTAGGTATCCGGCGCACCAGCCGCGCAGGCCCAGTCCGGCTGTGGTGTCCAATCGACCATTGTCGCCCCTGGCGTGGTGGCGAAGTCATGGACGTTCAGTGGACCCGAATAATTCGCAGCACCCACATTGGTGATCCGAACGACAAACTCGCAGAGACCAGCGAAATCGCAGGCGCCGAACAGCCCGAATTTCTCAACCATGAGATCGGGTACGCACAAGGGATCGCCCGGTGTGCAAATCGGTACATAATCGCAGGAGCGGTTGTTGTAGGGTCTCTGGTCCACGCCCGCACCCGGCACAAGGAGGTCCACGCAGTTGTTGTAGACAGGCCTCGTCCACCAGGGCGGCAGCTGGAATGTCAGATCGATCGAAATGACTTCACCCGGATTGAGCGTTGCCGAGGGAATTGAACACTCGTAAACGCCGATACCAGGGAACGCCTCCTTGCACTCCCAGCCGGGAGGCGGGCTTCCTACAAGCACAGCGCTGTCATGTGCGACGTCCTGAATGATCAACGGACCCGTGTAGATTTTTGTGCCCGTGTTCTTGATCTCAATCGCGAACAGGCACTGATTGCCTGCAGTACAGCGCACCGGCTGCGCGCGTTTGAGAATGCGCAGGTCAAGGATGTCGGCGCGCTTGGAGCCGCCACACTTGCGCGGAATTTCAACGTCCCCCACATGGCCGCTGGCCTGTGGGTCGTCGAACTGGCTGTCATAGTCGACAAAATAACTCGCCCAGGGCGGTTCATTGTGCGGGCGTACAAGATTGAGCGCATTGCCCTGCAATCCGTGAACAATGGTCGGACCACCTTGGGCCAGCCGTGCTCCGTGAACCGGGTTGTCGCGCAGTGCGTCACCGGTCGACCATAGTGTGCCTTCGCATGATCCGCGGCCATAAGTGCCGTTGGAATTCTTGCGATAGCCGTAGCCGATGGCGATGCCGCCCGCTGAGTTGCGATGATTGCCCGGAAAACCGATTGCGTAATCTTCAGGCTCTGCGATCCACCGGCTTGGTGTTGCCGGATCGTCGGGTGATTCATGCCTGTAGCGCAGCACCCGGGTTTTTCGCGGCGTGTGATATTGCGAGTAATCGTAGCGCGATATGACGCCGCCGCGCTGGGCGAGCAACAGGCGCCCATTCGACTGGAAGGCGATATCGGAGACCGGGTAGGGGTTCGGGTCTGAAGGAACATCGAGCTCCCACCGCGAGTCTGAACCGAGGCTGCCGTCTGCATTGATGCCGACTGACCAGATTTGCGGACCCGAATCGACAGCGTAGTAGAGCCGGCCGCTGCGAACCGCCAATCCCCATATCCGTCGTTCCGGTGGTGTCATGCCCCAGCTGCTGGAGTCTTCCGCGTCGAATGCAGGGTTGGTAATATCGGCGCCCTGCGCGTCGTCCGGCAGCGCTTCCAGGCCGTTTGCCGGCCGGCCCTGAAGCCCATGGTCGTAGGTGCCGAGATCAGCCCCGTCGATGCTCAGGCGGTGAATAAGGCCGGTGTCGCGATCAGAGACGAAGAACTGATTGTTCTTTCTGTCGTATGCAATGTTGCCAAGGCCGGGCCCGGAGTTAGTGA
>DEIT01000054.1:17167-17669 GCA_002352635.1 Hyphomicrobiaceae bacterium UBA2767
GTGCTCGTGGCATAGATATTCGGTGGGTCGGCCTTATCAAGGGCGAGCCCGAAGACCTGCCCGATATCACGGGCAAAGGCTTGAAACTTAACTGGGGCATTGATCAGTTGCCCCTCCGGCGGGCCACCGGGATTGCGCACATCGAACACCTTCAGCGAGGCGCCGTTGGGATCAATAAGTGTCTCATCCAGCGTGTTTACGCCCGCGGGAAGAGGTGTGCCTGCTGGCGGCTCAATGGTGCCGGAGGAGCCTGTAACGACCAGATCACCAAGGCCGACAACACCAGGCTTGCTCTCTTGGGCTATCGCTAAAGTTGCATGGAGCGCGATGCCGAGTATCCAGAAAGTCAGTGCGGCAATGCCAACCAAGGACAGGTGCCGAGTACGCTGGCACGACACAAATCCAACACTTTCACGACTGCCGTCGACACCCACGTCTTGCAACTCCCCCTGGACTGAACGCCCAACTCGACCATAGTCAGTCGCCCGATCATACTCAATAA
>DEIT01000054.1:17723-22391 GCA_002352635.1 Hyphomicrobiaceae bacterium UBA2767
CCACCCAACGCCGCGTCACCGTGTTGATAGCTTCATGGCAAACCGCTATGAAAAAACAGAAAAACGCGTTGGATAGGTAATGCATCATGTTTTCCCGGCGTCGTCTCATCAGTGGCATTGTGTCGATATCCGCGTTCGGTTTGCTGTCTGCGAGCCGGGTGTCGGTTGCAAGTGCTGCCCCAAAGACACCTCTTGTGGCAGCGGCAGCGAGTCTGCGCTTTGCATTACCGGAAATCTCCAGGGCCTTCGCAAAGGAAGCCGGGTTCGCGCCGAGGCTCAGCTTTGGGTCCTCGGGAAACCTTGCCCGGCAAATCCGGCAGGGGGCGCCGTTCGAATTGTTTCTTTCCGCGGACGATGCGTTGGTGGTTGAACTTTTTCGAGGCGGCCGCACTGCCGATGCAGGCGCACCATATGCGCTGGGGCGGCTAGTGGTTTTTGCGCCTGAGGGTTCGCCGGTGAAGATTGATGCGAGGCTTGAGGGTGTAAAGGCGGCGCTTGAAAGCGGTGCCATTCGGCGCTTCGCAATTGCGAACCCCGAGCATGCGCCCTACGGCCGTGCCGCGCGGGAGGTCCTGCAGCGTTCCAACTTGTGGGACGCGTTGGCATCAAAGCTCGTTTTTGGTGAGAATATTTCCCAAGCAGCTCAGTTCGCCGTTTCCGGTTCCTGCGAATGTGCTCTCATTTCGCAGTCTCTTGCCCTTGCTCCGGGTTTAGCGGATCGCGGCGCTTATGCGATGCTGCCACAAGATTGGCATGATCCTCTGCGCCACCGCATGGTGCAGCTTGCCGGGGCCGGGGATGGCGCACAGGCTTTCTATGCTTTCCTCACAGGACCAACCGCACAGGAGATTTTTACCCGACATGGTTTTGCCAGTCCGGGCCAGGGGTAAGGGCGTCATGGATTGGACCGCATTTCTGCTCTCAACCAAACTTGCGGCATGGACCGTTGTTCTTTTGCTTCCCACGAGCATCTTCATCGCCCGCCATCTCGCCTGGCGGCGCTACCGGGGTCGGGTTTTCGTCGAGGCTGCAATGGCGCTGCCGCTGGTGCTGCCACCGACAGTTCTTGGCTACTATCTGCTGGTTGGAATGGGTAAGGCATCACCAATTGGTCAGGCGTATGAGACGCTGTTCGGTGCGCCACTGGTCTTTACATTTGAAGGGGTGCTGCTGGCCTCGCTGATTTTCAATCTGCCATTTGCAGTCCAGCCCATCCAGCGATCATTCGAAGCGATTTCGGGAGAAGTCCGCGACGCGGCGGCCTGTTGCGGAATGAGCCCTGCGCGCATTCTCTGGCGCATCGAACTGCCGCTTGCCTGGCCCGGTATAATGACCGCTTTCGTTCTGGTATTTGTACATACCATCGGTGAATTTGGTGTGGTGCTGATGGTGGGTGGCAGCATTCCCGGTGAAACGCGCACAGCGGCAATCGAGATTTATGACAGGGTGCAGGCATTCGATAACGCCGCAGCTGGCGCCATGTCGGCATTGCTGCTTGTGATCTCGCTCATTGCCATTGTCATTGCCAACGTGGCGACGTCCAAGGCGGACATCGGGCGTGAGTGAGGGCGTCAAAGGGCTTGAAGTCCGGCTCCGCCAGGGTGCGCCGATACCGCTGAATGCCCAACTTTCCTGCGCGCCGGGTGAAGTCTTGGCTCTGGTAGGGCCTTCCGGCAGCGGTAAGTCAACAATTCTGCGCGCTGTTGCAGGCCTTACCCGCGTTACAGATGGGCACGTCTCAAGCAATGGAAACCTCTGGTACGATACCAGCGAACGGGTCAACCTGCCCACCCGTCAGCGCAGGGTTGGGTTCGTGTTTCAAAGTTATGCGCTTTTTCCACATCTCTCCGCGCTCGCGAATGTCATGGAAGGGTTGGGAGCTTTACCCCCGGGTTCGCGGGAGGGGAGGGCCCAGGAACTGCTGGAGCTGGTGCGGCTGGGTGGTCTTGAGCGGCGCCGGCCATCGCAGCTTTCAGGTGGGCAGCAACAACGAGTGGCTCTGGCCCGTGCGCTGGCCAGGGACCCGGAGGTGTTGCTTCTCGATGAGCCTTTTTCCGCCGTCGATAGGGTCACGCGCCAGAGGCTTCACCGCGAACTTGGCCAGCTGCGCAAACAGCTGCGAATGCCGATCGTGCTGGTCACCCACGATCTGGAAGAAGCGGTCCAGCTCAGTGACCGGATGAGCATCCTGCGCCGCGGGGAAACACTGCAGGAGGGGCCGACATTTGAAGTTTTGACGCATCCGGCAAGCCGAAACGTGGCGAGACTTATCGATCAGAAGAATATTTTTGAGGCTCGCGTCACAGCCCAGCGTCCGCGTGCAGGCAAGACCCAACTTGAATGGGAAGGCAATACAATCGAGGCATCATACCGGAGCGAGTTTGCAGTTGGTGAGTCCGTTGATTGGGTCATCCCTACAGGAAGCGTTATTCTGCACCGCCGGGTTCAACCCTCGCGCGGTGTGCGCGAAAATCCTGTGCACGGCGTAATTGAAGACATGGTGCGGTTAGGTGAGACTATGCTTGTAACAATCAATGTGGATGGGTACTCCGCGCATCCGCTGTTCATGTCGATTTCAGCCCATGCGGCAGCGCGCAACACGCTTGAAGCAGGTGAGCGCATCGGTATCTCGTTGCGGTGTGATGATATCCATCTCATGAAAGCGCGCCCGGCGGACGAGGATGAGCAGGATCAAGATGGTTGGCCACAAAATCCGGCGGGCGGTTAGAGCGGGCGCACTGCTTTCGCTGATACTTTTCTCTACGCCTTCTGCGCACGCAGCCTGCGAGACAATAGCTTCCTACAAGGCGGCCGTGGCCGAGGTGATCGATGGTCAGACGCTTCGTCTTGATGACGGCAGTGAGGTGCGTTTGACGGGAGTGCTTTCTCCCCAGGCGCCACAATGGTGGAAGGGTGATAAACCGTGGCCGCCCGCCAGTTCGGCGCGCAAGGCGCTCAGGGCGCTCGTCGGATCAGACATCGTCGAATTGCGCTTTGCCGAAGGTGAAGAACGGCGCGATCGCCACGACAGGTTCCTTGCACAGGTTTTTGTGCTGCGTGGCGATGAGCGCATATGGGTGCAGAACCACATGATTTCGACTGGTTTCGCGCGGGCAATCTCGTTTCATGGGCATCGTGCCTGTGCCCGTCAATTGCAGGAGCGGGAACGCGGGACTCGTGATGCAGGTATTGGATTATGGCGCACGGGTCGGTTTGCGGTGCTGCAGGCTGGAAGCACAGATGCACTGCTCAAAAGGCGCGGCAGCTTTCAACTGGTCGAAGGCGTTGTCCGTTCGGTTGGCAAGGCAAGCAAGTGGACGTTCCTGAATTTTGCCGATGACTGGCGGCACGACTTTACGGTGGCAGTCGCGGCGAAGGACCGTCGCAGGTTTCAAGGCTCAGATATTGTTCTGGAAAGTCTGAAAGGTAAAACCATACGCGTCCGCGGATGGATTGAGCGGTGGAACGGACCGGTGATCAAAGCGACGCACCCGGAGCAGATTGAGGTGCTGACCGAAGAAACGAGCGCACAACTGCCGAGCACGCAGTAGCGTGGAGGCAGGTTAGGTGCGGTGGTTGTCGCACGCCGCTCAGCAGTCGAGCAGGACCTCGTCGTTCGGTCCTGTCATGACAGTGGTGCGAATGCGGTCGACCTGGCGCAGGCAGGCTTTCACCTTGATCCGAAGAACATCGAAGTCGACGGGTTTGGTCAGGTAATTGTCTGCACCAAGTTTCAAGCCAGCTACCACGTGCTGCTTGTCCGCGAGAGCAGAGAGAAAAATAAATGGCATCTCCGCGGAAATTCCGTGGTCGCCGCGAACTTCCTTCAGAAGTTCGTAGCCATTCTTGCGCGGCATCGTAATGTCACAAACAACGAGGTCGGGCCGGTGCTGGAGGATCTGCTTCAGTCCCTCATGGCCATCCTCTGCCTGAAGCACGCAATAGCCCTCATCCTCAAGTTCCTCGACAATGTCCTCACGCAAGAGCGCTTCATCGTCAACAACCAGAATTGTGGCGGCCATAATCTCCTCCTATCGCGCAGATTCCGCGTCAGTCATGCCGCTTGATCTTTCGTTTCTTTTGACGCCTCAGGCCCGCTAATCGGCAGCCGGACAGTGAAAAGGCTACCTTCGCCTTTCTTACTTTCGACCCATATCGAGCCACCATGTAACTCTACTAAGGTTTTCACGAGGTTAAGACCGATACCGGTTCCTGCTATCCCGGTTGACGTGCGGGCGCGAAAAAACCTCTGGAACATATTCGGGAGATCGTCTTCATCGATCCCGACGCCGCAGTCACGCACGCTAACGACGATCTGCTGCGCGTCGGTCTGGGCATTCACATGAATATTCGGCGAATCGGGTGCGTATTTGACTGCGTTTGAGAGGAGGTTCGTAAATATTTGCTCGAGTGCTTGCGCATCAGCTGTGACGACGTCAGGCAGACTGTCTATTTGGCATGAAATGGTGTGCTTTTCGGCGATATCCTGCTGGCGCGCGCATGTTTCGCGGATCAGGGCTGCGATATTGCAATCGTCAAGCTGAATAGTCGGCCGGCCGGCATCCAGCCGTGCGGCAATGAGCGTGCTTTCCATCAGCCGGGTCATGCGACCCACCGCATTTCTGATTTTTTCGACCCGCCTGTCCACGTCTGCCGGAGCCGCTTTGT
>DEIT01000054.1:22471-36540 GCA_002352635.1 Hyphomicrobiaceae bacterium UBA2767
CGCTGAAGCTCATTCAGCTCCTTTTCCTTCTCCAAAGCCTGCCGAAGTTTTTCCGCTCTTGCCTTCAGTTCCGCGGTTGCGTCGTTGACAAGGTCCTGCAGGTGATCGCGGTGGCGAATGAGTTCTTGCTCTGCCTCTACCTCGGACGTCTGGTCGGCGCCGGTACCCCGATACCCTCTGAAGTTTCCTGACTCATCAAACACCGGCCGGCCGCTTACGGACCAGTGACGCTGCCCGGTCCGAGTCTTGACGCTGTAGCGAAAGTCGCGGAACGGCCGACGGGCTTCAAGATCAGCAATATGCTGCTTCCAATTGGCATCATTTCTCCGTCCGACTTCGATTCGCGTTCTTCCAAGCAACTCCTTCGTGGGGACGCCGGTAATCTCGAAAAATCTCTCGGAGAAATAGGTGAAACGCAACTGCTCGTCACATTCCCAGATCCAGTCCGAGGACACCTCCGCAATGTCCCTGAAGCGCTGCTCAGAGCCACGCAATGCGCGCTCTGCGCTTTTTCGGTCACTGATATCGATCAGAATTCCACGCAGTTCGGTCGCCTTACCATCTTCAGCAAAGACCGAAACGACATCGCGTACCCAGACCTCGCCTCCGTCAGCCGTGAGCACGCGGTATTCGAAGTCGTGATCTTCACACCGCTCGGTGGCATCGACACAAATCCTGATTGTTTGTTCCCGGTCATCAGGATGAATGATGTTGGTCCAGAAGTTCTCCTGATACCAATCCTCGACAGGATAACCGAACATATCGACCGCCTGCGGTCCGACATATGTGAAGCGCATGGTTGCTGGGTCAAACCGCCAGGGAACGACGTTCAGTGTCTCTATGAGCGTTTTGAAACTGTGCTTGCTCTCCCGCAAAGCCGCCTCTGCCCTCTTGCGTTCCGTTATGTCGTGGATTGCGAAGAACAGGAGCATTTCTCCCCGGACCTCCACAAATCCGCAGTAGATGAGAACATTAAGCTCGTTTCCGTCTTTGGTCTTTTGTGTCGATTCGAATTCGCGTACGGAACCTTCTGCCGACCGCAATTTTTCGCGGAGATGTTTTCGATCATTCGGGTCGGCCCATATGCCGAGTTGAAGCGCGGTGCTTTCACGAGCTTCTTCCCGGCTGTAGCCGAACATCTCAGTCCAGGCGTCGTTTACGTCAAAATATGACCCGTCATCTGGGTTGGAGATGGCCAGTGCCACAGGACTCAACTGGAACGCCTTTGAAAACAGCTCCTGGCTCTCGATAAGAGCCTTTTCGGCCAGTTTACGCTCAGTGATATCGTGGGACACGACCAGAAGGCGCATTTCACCGCCAACCTCGAGACGTTCACCGGAGACTATGACATCAAGGACCCGCCCGTCCTTGGCACGGAATTTGGTTTCAAGTCCCTTGACCGAACCATCTGTGGTGATTTGTTCGACGAAGTTCTCGCGGCTATCTGAGTTAGCCCAGATACCGAGCTCGACCGCAGAAAGCGCCATCGCATCTTCGTGGCTGTATCCGAGCAGATTGGTCCATGTTTCGTTGACATCGATGTGGCTGCCATCTTCCGGATTGGAAATCGCCATTGCCGCAGGGCTTGCCCGGAATGCCTTGGAGGATAGCTCGCGGCTTTCCTGCAACGCTTTCTCGGCCTCCTGCCGATCCGTGATGTCCTCATGGGTCGAAACCCACCCGCCGCCAGGCAAAGGCTGTTTTGAAACCGCAATCGTTCGGCCGTCATTGAGATGATGAAATTTGCGTCCCGTTGATTTTGTGTGCGCCCAGTCCTGGCGCTCCTGAATATAAGACTCGGGGCTATTGCCCGCGTAGAGGCCATTGTTGATCCGGTGTTGCACAATCTCGCTGAGTGTTGTGCCAGGCTGGATCAGTTCTGCAGGTAGCCCATACAATGCTGAGTATCTTTCATTACAGACGATCAGCCGCTGTTCTGAATCGAACATGCAAAGTCCCTGCGACATGTTTTCAAGAGCGGCGTTGAAACGCTGGTTCTGTTCGACCAGCCGCTTGTCCCATCGTTCGAGCTCGGCGGCGACGCGGGTCATGAGTTGCTTCTCGGCCTGATCCCGTTCTGAGACCCGACCCATTTGGGTGCCCACATGGGACAGTATTTCTTCAAGCCGTGAGCTCGGCTCAATCGGTTGTGAAGAATAGAATTCCAGCACGGCGACAATCTGGTCACCGGCTTTGACGGGAAACGCAGCACCGCCGACGATTCCAGATTGAGCTGCGGCGTTCGCTCTTGGGAAATTGGCGTCTGAGGTTACGTTGTTCAACCAAACCGACGTACCGTTCTCGAACACGCGTCCGGGAAGTCCGACGCCAGGATCACACAGGGTTCGCTCCGTTGTTTCCTTGAACGATCCGAATTTTTCTTTATCGGAAAAATACCATGCGCCAGTGGGACTGGATCGCCCTGAACCGTCATTGGAGGGCAGATAGACGTGACCGACTTCCCAGCCGGTGAACCCGCAAATGCGTTCAAGGCATGTGGCGTAGGTTGCTTCCGCAACGACTGACTCATTCGCGTCGACCGCGATGGCCTTCATGAGATCCATTGCGGCTGCCTGTTCCTCGGCCAGCTTTTTTTGCTGTACGAGATCGGAAATGTCCGTATGCACCGAGATCATTCCGCCTTCGGGTGTTCTGGCGCGTGTTATGCGTGCATGCCGACCGTCAGAGAGTTCGCGATGGGACAACACATCAGTTGTCATATGCGCGAGTGTCCGCTCTTCGAGTTCCTCTCTGGTGGCGTCTGGATAGATTCTTTCCAGAATTTGGTACGCCGTTCCCCCCGGTTGCAGCGCTTCCCTTGCTTCGGGGTACATTTCCATGCGTTTTTCGTTCGAGATGATGACCTTTCCATCACGGTCGAAAACACTAACACCGGCATCGAGAACGTCGATGGCAGATTTCAGTGTGGCGTAAGCCTTTTTCTCGTTGTCCTGAAGCTCTCTCACCAGTTTGCGCTGATTGGTAACGTCGGTCTGGACGGAGCCATATCCGATTATCTGATTCTTCTTGTCGAAGATCGGGCTGATGGTTGCCTTGACCCAGTATAGTGAGCCGTCTTTGGCTTTGTTCTGGAAATCACCAGTCCAGGTCTTCCCGGCCTGTATGGTTTTCCAGATTCCATCGTAGAACGAAGGCGGATGGTAGTCAGAGTGGACGATGCATTGGGTTTGGCCAATCAGCTCTTCGCGGGCAAATTTGCTGATCTCACAAAATCTGTCATTTGCATGGACAATATGCCCGGTGACGTCAGTGATCGAAATTATCGAATGGGCATCGACAACGGACTTTAGCCAGTTAAGCAAGCTGGAGCGCTGGTTCAACTGGCCGATCGCATCACGCAGGTCGTCATTCCCACATGCTCTCTCGTTCGGGCTCTGCTCTTCGGAAGCCATAGTGAGGGCGCTCGTCTTCCCAAGTCTCCACGAATCGCCTTGGTCCTCAAATCGAAACTCGTAGAGAGCTCTGGGCATGAAGACTGCGTGCGGCGAAATACCTATCCCCGGAAACTATCCAGAAGTGGTGAATATCTGGTTGATCGAAAAAGGTGCGGGAGAATTCACCACCGCAAAGACAGAGTTATTTTTGCGATGTTTTTGCTGGCAACCGGCGATATCTCATGAAACTGCCCACTTTCCTGGCGCAGATCATGATCGCAATCACAAAAAACAAACCCGGTGCGAGGATCGCACCGGGTTTTATGACTAGGTTCGCTTTGTCTTAGGGAAAGTTCAGGCAGCCGCCTGGGCTGCTGCTTCACTTTCTTGCGCGGCTTGAATCGCGCGAGCACTCTTTGAGAGGAATTCGTCGATCTTTGCGATCGCGCTCTCTTCGTCGAGCTTCAGAACAGCGGCTATTTCGCGCGCCATCCGGTCCAGTGCGGCCTCATAAAGCTGACGCTCGGAATAAGATTGCTCCGGCTGGGACTCTGACCTGTAAAGATCGCGAACAACCTCAGCGATCGAAATCAGGCTTCCGGAGTTGATTTTTGCCTCATATTCCTGCGCGCGTCGGCTCCACATGGTGCGTTTTACCCGTGCTTTGCCCTTGAGTGTGGTCAAAGCTTTCTTCACGACGGACTCTTCAGACAGCTTGCGCATTCCCACATGTTCCGATTTCTCGGTGGGTACCCGCAGGGTCATCTTGTCTTTTTCAAAGTTTATGACGAACAGCTCGAGCTTTGCTCCCGCAATTTCCTCATCATCGATGGAGACTATCCGACCGACGCCATGGGCCGGATAAACGATCTGCTCGTTTGTACGAAAACCTTTTCTCTGCTGTGGTTTTTTCTTAGCAGCCATACGCTCTCTTTCTCACTCTTAAGTCATTGTCGACGGCAGCGTTTCTGCGCCGCCGGCACGGCCTCGTGACACCCGCTGTGGCAGGCAAAGGAAAAACGGCAGAAAAGTCCGCAAAACTTAAGCCGTCATCCCTGCAAACAAAGGAGGGCTATGAAGAACAGATAATGTTCCGAGCCTCCCGTTTCAAATGACGCCGACAAAACAACCGAGTCTCATTTCGAGCCGAACATCGTGTTCGTTTTTTCCGACTCTAAAGAGGGGACGAAAAAAAACCCGCCCAAATCCGGACGGCTCGCATTCATCCACGGCGATTTGCGCCATTTCGACCATGAATGTAACACAATTTTAGCATTATCGGAAGCGGGACACGTGAAGGGCGGCGCAATTTGTTGTGCTTGCGGGTGCAATTGGCTGCCTATGGTTAATAGGCAAGGCAAGGAAGTGGGCGTTATTGCGCGTTTTGCCTTGCTTTTGGTGCTTTCCGCGAAAAAACACGGAGAGTGCGTACTAATCGCCTTCTCCTGGGTTTGAAGAGAAGTATTTCTCAAATTTTCCCTTCTCTTCGACAAAATCATCTGCAGTGGCCGGGGAGTCCTTTTTGGCGGTGATGTTCGGCCATTTTTCCGAATATTCGCGGTTAACCTCCAGCCATTTTTCCAGGTCCGGTTCGGTATCAGGCTGGATGGCCTCGACAGGGCATTCCGGTTCACAAACACCGCAGTCAATGCATTCGTCGGGATGAATCACCAACATATTTTCACCCTCATAGAAACAGTCGACAGGGCATACTTCCACGCAGTCGGTGTATTTGCATTTGATGCAGCTCTCGTTGACGATATACGTCATTCAGGCGTCTCCGGTTTGGTGGCGTTATCAGCCCAGGCCCGCACTGCTCAATCTGCCCTTCAGGCGCACGCTGAATCCGCGCGACTTATTAGACCAATCGGTGCGGGTGCTCAAGCGGCCAGACTGGCTAGGGCTCGTCTGACTTGAGAACGGGCTTCGAACCGTTCGAATTCCACGCGTCGATGCGCCGTCTGTCGCGCTTGGTGGGACGCCCGGCGCCCTTTTCCCGAAAAGCGGGGATGGCAGTTGGCGTCGGGGCCTTTGCACGCGGTGGCGGAGGCGGGCTCATATCTTCATACAGCAGCTGGGCTTCTTGCGCGGGGCCGCGTCGCGTTCCGCAACTCAAAACCTTCAGGATGCGGACATGTCCATGCAGCATCAGTGTAATGACGTCGCCCGGGCGAACCGCGCGGCTTGCCTTGGCAACGCGCGTGCGGTTGATGCGCGCCTTTCCTGTTTCAACCAGCTTTGTCGCGAGGGTGCGAGTTTTGGCGATACGGGCGAACCAGAGCCACTGGTCCAACCGCTGGCCAGCATCGGTGTCGAGATCAGACACGGTCTTTGGCACGGGCCTGAAGGTCTCGTTTCAAGTCCTTCAGCGCCGCAAATGGCGAGTCGGGATCAATCTTTGGACTGGGCTTCGGTTTGACCCCGGGTTTTTTTCGTCCAGGTGAGGCATTTGCACCCTTGTTTTTGCGAGGACCGCCGCCGGCGTGTTTCGTTTTTCCCTTCCCGCGGGCACGAGCGTCAGCGTGGTGTTTCCGGCGAGGACGCCAAATCACATCCACTGGCGGTTCAATCGGCGCCTCTCCTGTCGGCGCATCAGCCTGGACATCAGCATTTTTGTTGTCTTCAGAGACGTCTACTGCGTCCCCGGTACTCTGGTAAAGCGGTTTACGTTCAGACCGGAACCCGAGTTCCTTCAGGACCGCTGCAAATTCCTCACCCGAGCAACCGACGATAGACATCATATCGGGCATGATCCGAAAGCCACCATCCCCTGTTGCTCCCTTGGGGGGAGTGGTGGACTTCCGGTCCGGTTGGTCCGCAGCGGCGGCCTCTTTTGCCGCAGGAGCCTCTTTGGCGTCAGGCGACTCCTTTACCTTGCCAGCTTGTGTCGTTGTCTGTTCTGCCGCTGGACTTGTAGCGTCGGCGATGCCCGCTTCGTTGTCCTTTTGGTCCTTTTTGTTCTTTTGCGCTCGCCACGCGACAAGCGGGCGGATCATGTCCGCAAGACGCTCCAGCATGTCGATGCGGACCACGCGCGCGCCACAGCGGTGGAAGCCCGAGACCCGGTAAAACGGTTCAGGCAGGTTTGGATCCGTGGCTGCGGAAGTTAAGCCCTCTCGAGGTGGTTCCGGAAGCGAACTGGCTTCAATTCCAAAACTCATTCCATCGTTGAGCACCCATAACAGAAGCGCCAGGTCGGACGCAGCCGGCTTCAGCAATGCCGGCATAAATATGTTAAATGCGCCGAACCGCACACCGAAGCGCCGCAACTGCCCGCGGGCCTCCTGATCAAGCGCCCGAATGTCATCAGAGACGTCCTCGCGTTTTAGAACGCCGAGGGCCTCAACAAGTCGGAACGCCACGCCTCGCGCCAGGCCGGAAATACCCTCCGCCTTGCTGAGCAGAACCAGTGGTGCCAGGCGTTCGCCAACCACCGCGTCCAGCCAGGTGGTCAGTTTGGCCTGGATGCGTTCGCGGTCGGGCGCGTTCATATGATCATCCGTAAGCAGCACGAAGGTCGGATTAAGCTTGGTTTCCCCAGCTTCCAGCCGCCCGATCACAGCGCCTTCCCAGTTGATTTCTCCAGTCCGGGTCAACTGCAAAGCATCTGGCTGCGCATTTGTGAGCCTTGCCGCCCGTTCGGAGAGTTCCTCGGCAAGTACTTTTGCTGCCGCGTGACGGGCCGCCTTGCCATGAACATCGCCTGATGTGGAATCCGGAGTGAAGCGAAATCCATTGAGGCGTCCGACGAAATGACGTTCGACATGAACCGAGCCATCGGCCTCGATTTCCGCGTTTAGCGTATCCTGGTCACGTAGTCTTTTCATCAGCACGCTCGTGCGCCGGTCAACGAAACGCTGCGTGAGCCGTTCGTGCAGCGCGTCCGACAGTTTATCTTCTATGGCACGGGTGCGTTCCTGCCAATGCTGCGGGTCCGCCAGCCACTCAGAGCGGTGTGAAACAAACGTCCATGTGCGGATATGGGAAATGCGATTGGCGAGCGCATCAATGTCTCCCTCGGTATTGTCGGCAAATCCAACTTGCTCTGAAAGCCAGTCCTCGGAAATGGTTCCCATATCGCTCATCAGATGGTTGTAAATGCGGGTGAGCAGCTCGGCGTGGTCGGCCGTTGAAATTTTGCGGTAGTCGGGGATCTGACACACGTCCCAGAGCCGCTTGACCGCCGCGGGCGCGATAGCCTTGGACTGGACGGTTTCCTCCTTTGACAGGTTCTCCAGCGCGATGAGGTCGTCAACCATGCGGCCTCGGGACAGGCGTTTCTGGCTTGGTTCCACGCGCAGACTTTCTTTCAGTCGGTCAAGTGAGTTGAATTCGAGATTGCCGTTCCGCCACTGCAGCCTGCCAACGGGCTCGAACTCGTGGTTTTCAAGCGCGGCAACCCGAGCCTGTTCGAACGGCTCGACTTTGCCTGTTACGCCGAAGGTCCCGTCATTCGTATGTCTTCCGGCGCGTCCGGCGACCTGGCCGATCTCCGCATTCGTCAATTCGCGGTGTTGCTGGCCGTCAAACTTGTGCAAGGACGAGAATGCCACATGGTCTACGTCAAGATTCAGACCCATGCCGATGGCGTCGGTTGCAACGAGAAAATCAACCTCGCCACTCTGATAGAGTTCGACTTGCGCGTTTCGCGTCTTGGGGCTGAGTGCGCCGAGCACCACGGCTGCTCCGCCACGCTGCCGGCGTACCAGTTCCGCAATCGCATAGACTTCGCTCACAGCGAAAGTCACGACAGCGGTGCGCCTTGGCAGTCGGGAAATTTTTTTCTGACCCGCATAGGAAAGGTTGGACAAGCGCGGACGAGAGATAATGTTGATGCCTGGTAGGATGTCCGCAATGGCGCCTTTCATGGTTGCCGCACCCAGCATCAGTGTTTCAGAGGTGCCGCGGGCATGGAGCAGATGACGGGTGAAGACATGGCCCCGTTCCGGGTCAGCTGCCAGCTGGATTTCGTCGATTGCGAGAAATGCTACGTCCATTTCGCGTGGCATCGCCTCAACCGTGCACACATAGTAGCGCGGGGACGCCGGCACGATCTTTTCTTCGCCCGTAATGAGTGCAACTCGTGCCGCACCCGCCTGCTTTGCGATCTTGTCATAAACCTCGCGCGCCAGCAGCCTCAGTGGCAGTCCGATAATACCGCTCTCGTGTCCGAGCATTCGCTCAATCGCGAGATGGGTCTTGCCTGTATTGGTGGGACCGAGCACGGCCGTAACACCGCGGCCATGCTCACCTTCGGGGGAGAACTGATCGCTCATTGAGGAACCCTAACGGAGGAAAAAGGGGCGAACACCGTAACTTAAGTGGTAATCCGAACGGAAAATGTTAAGAACTGGAACAATTGCGGAACGAACCCGGCCCGAATCACTGACTCCGGAAGATTCAATCTTCGTTCACTACGAGATATAGTATGCGTATCAGATTCGTGTGGCGAAATTGTCTCATTGGCCTACCTCGGACGGTCGTTTCTTTCCACAGATTATTAACAAGCTTTCCAAAATGAACCAACTATGGACGAGCATGGCGCGACTTGGATTGGCCGGAGATATTAACAAATCGAATGTCTCGGGAACGAAGGGTGTCCGAATCAGGAGACGGTTAATTTTCACGGCTTGTTCCCTACAAGATATTGATTCCAGGCGATCTAACGTTAATCAATTGGCGGATGGGATATGCGCAAACGTTGCTGCGGGTGAATATGCGTTAACCATCTGTGCCAACCTGACTCACAGCAAGCATCAGCGGATGAAGGCGATCTTTTCCTGACCGGGAATTTCAATCTGGAACGCGGTCGATGTCGCGGACGCCGTGCCGTATGGCGTTGGGATGGTGACGTGATAGGGCACATACATGCCATTTTTCGGCACCTGTATAAGCCACACCTCGATATCGTTGGTTGCGGACATAAACTGGATGCCGGAGTTGTCCGGCTTGTAACCGGCAATGGGGACGTACTTAATCCGGCATACCACCGCGGTTCCGTTGTATCCGCCCTTTCGCCGCTTCTTTTTGACGGTGACAGTCTTCTTGTGTGACAGCAGCAGATCGAAGCGTTGCTTGCCATCAAAGACCGGGATGCGACCGGGACACACAGATCCATCCTCGTTGAGTTTTTTCGTCTTTGCCGTGAAAAACAGGGCGCTGAGCGGATCGAGTACGCCTTTCACATGTGCTGCAGTCACGGGAATCATCTTCGGACTATCAGAAAATGGAGGCCTGGCCTTGACGTAAGAAACCGCGTCGTTCTCGAACATCATGGCGAGCTCGCCCTTGCGCTTTTTGGTCTTGAAGTTGAATGCGAAAGACGCCGGCTTGGGGCCATTTGCCGTGACGGCACCTGCGCTCGTGGTGCCGCCCTTTATTTCGAACAGCATGCCGGTGATGAATTTGAGGCGGCCTTTGCCGCGCAGCGAATAACTGTCAGCGCTAACGTTTGACCAAATCTCGAATTTGCCGAGTTTTATGCCTGCAAAGTGAATGGAGTAGACAGCCGCAAGACGTGCGTGATTGGGAGCGGCGGCTACCGGCTGGGGGGATGGCAGAGCAAAGGCGATACCGGCAATCGCAAGCGACGCGGCCGTGATGAGGGTTTTGCCTTTTGTTGTTATCCCGCAAATTTTCATGGAAGCGCGTCGCATCTCACCGGTCATATCGTCCGCCACAGACCTGCCTTGGTTATTCCCGGAATTCGTCAATTATGTGTTAGTATCTGCTCCACAATGCAACAGTTCGGCAAGTCTCACAAACAGTAGGTGATCAGTGTCGTCTCTGCTTGACGGTGGCTCGCGGTCTTCGTATACCATCGCGCCTTCCGCTATTGCGGTCTGAACAGAAAAGTTTTGAGGAGCATTATCATGTCGCGGCGTTGCGAACTCACCGGCAAAGCCGTTCTTGCCGGGAACAATGTCAGTCACGCGCACAACAGGACGCGGCGTCGCTTCTTGCCGAATTTGTGCAACGTCAGCCTCCAGAGCGAAACGCTCGGGCGGAACGTACGGTTGAGGGTCAGTGCCAATGCACTCCGGACCGTTGAACATCGCGGTGGTCTTGACGCCTTTCTTGCCAAGGCGAAGAGCGCTGAGCTGTCACTCAAAGCACGGCGTATCAAGCGACAGATCGAAAAAGCACAAGCTGCCATCGCGTAAGTGGGCGATGGCGCCGAAATGCGCCAGGCGCGCAAGCAGCGGGCGCCAGCGGCAGAGCGCAATATCACACCGATTCTCGATGTGTTGAGTGCCCATCTTCCGGCTTCCGGGAGCGCGCTTGAAATCGCCAGTGGAACGGGACAGCACGTCGCGGCATTCGCCGGCACGTTTTCCAACCTTATCTGGACACCAAGTGATCCGAACCCCGATGCGAGGGCAAGTACAGCAGCCTGGGTTGAGGACAGCGGTTCTGAAAACCTCAATCATCCCCTGGACATCGATGTCGCTGCGAGCGAATGGCCGAACCCTGTCGAGGGCCCCATTGATGTGATCCTCGCCATCAATCTTTTGCATATTGCGCCTTGGCGCGTGGCTGAGGGATTGCTCGCGGGCGCCGCCGAACTCCTTGCTCCCCAAGGCATGGTCTATCTCTACGGCCCCTATCGCCGAGGCGGCGCCCACATAGCGGAAAGCAATGCACGATTTGAGTCATGGCTCCTGGAGCAAAACCCCGAATGGGGCGTGCGCGATCTGGAAAAGGTCGAACAGGAGGGAGCCAGGCACGGGCTGCAGCTCGAGCATGTCATCGCAATGCCTGCCAACAACTTTTCATTGATCCTTCGCAAGAGCTGACGTGGCTTCGAGCGGATTGCTCGTCACGTTTTCGACTTTGGAGCGCGTTTTCGACTCGTTGGCGGTTTTCTTTTTGCTGGTGCGGCAGGCGCGGAATCGGTTTCTGGAAATATCAGCCGGCGGTGCGGATAGGGGATCTCAATGCCGTGCTTTTTGAAAGCGTCCCACAAGGCCAGAAACGCCTGGCCGCGGATGTTGGTTAGTCCGTTCTTGGGGTCCCGAATCCAGAACCGCAGCACGAAGTCGATGGATGAATCTCCGAAGGACACCACATGGCAGACCGGCGTGGGGCGTTCAATAACACGGTCCAGATTTGAAACCGCGTCGACGCAAAGTTGGCGCACCATGTGGGGGTCGGTGTTGTAGCTCACGCCGAATTTGATCTCGAGGCGGACGTTTCGGTTGCTGTGAGACCAGTTGACGACCTGCTCGGATACGAAGCTCTCATTCGGGATGAGATACTCTACCCCGTCGCGGGTGATTACCGACACATAGCGAGACTTGAGGGAGTTGATCCAGCCGAACGTATCTCCCAGAGAGATCACGTCACCGGGCTTGATGGACCGGTCGGACAGAATAATGACACCGCTGATCAGGTTGGACGCGACCTTCTGCAAACCGAAACCGATGCCCAAACCAAGCGCACCGGAGAATACCGTGAGCGCGGTCAGATCAATGCCTACCGCCGAAATGGTTGCCAGCACCGCGACCGTAAGCAGGGAGAACTTGATGAATTTCGAAATCAGAACCTGAAGTGCTGGCGCGATATCCTCGTTTTGGCGCATCCGGCGCTCGACGAAGTTGCCAATTATCGTCGCGAGCCAGGCAAGAACGCTCAGCAGCAGAACCGCCTTGATGACGGCCAGGAGCGATAACCGGAAAGTTCCTATGGAAAACGCAATCGCATCGAGCGCGGCAAGCGTCTCATCGAGAAGTCCGACGATATGCAAAGCCGCAATTGCCCAAGCGGCATAGAAGAATGGTGCGGCCAGAGAGCGGTTGCGTATAAAACGCGAAATGATCGAGATGACGACGCCGACAATAACAATCGTCGCGGCGATGCCGATATAGTAGCTCCGGCTCGGCCACGTCACCTCGCGCAGAAGGAATGCCGCCAGCCACAGGAACAGTGCAAACAAGATCCATGTCAACCGCCGGAGTGGAATGACGAGGGTGCGCAGGAGCTGAGGCTGCGATTCAATGTGGCGCAGACGCTCTTCAAGCTGAGGGGTCGCTGCGTTTGAAATCAGCCGGGCAAGCAGGTAGCAGAAAACAACGACCAGTATCTGCAGCAGTGACGACGTCGTGGCGAGTGCATTGAAGTAGCCGACAATAGTGTCCGCTGCTTCCACGATGACGCTATCGAGTGAGAAGTCAGGTGTTTCGATGGAGGGCGTCTGGGGTTCAGGCTGGTCAACTGCCGCGGGCGGGACTGAGTCCGTCGACGGTTTGCTCTGTGCCAATGTGTAGGGTGTTTGTTTGAGTTGCAATTGAGCGAGCAATGTCACGTGTGTTTTTCCTCTGTCACGAGCTTAACATGATTCACCGTTGCCGCCTCCCGATGCATGGCGGCTGTCT
The DNA here is from genome assembly GCA_002352635.1 of Hyphomicrobiaceae bacterium UBA2767. Classification (GTDB taxonomy): domain Bacteria; phylum Pseudomonadota; class Alphaproteobacteria; order Rhizobiales; family Methyloligellaceae; genus UBA2767. Next base: position 35,241 of record DEIT01000054.1, read on the forward strand.
ATGCTAGGACAACGCAAGAAGAACCATGCCGGCAAGAATGAGGCCTGCCCAGCCCATGCGCCTCTTGAATTCTCCCTCGCCCAGCAGGAGTGTTCCGATCATCACAGTGATGAGTACGCTGACTTCGCGCGCAGGGGCTACGTAAACGACCGGTGTGAAGGCGAGGGCGATCAGTACGAGGATGTAGGCCAGGGGGTTAAAGACTGCGATCCCTATGACGGCCAGCCGGTGTTCGCTCCATTGCCGCTTTATCTCAGCACGGCGCGTCACCGCGAAGGGTGCAAGGGCCGTTACGCGAAGTAAAATTGAGGAGTATTCCAGGAGCAAAGGCGGCACTAAAAGAGCGCGCAGCGTATAGGCGTCCCAAACCGTGTAAGTGCCGATGATCGTGCCTGCGGCTACGCCAAAGGCGAGTGAACGGGACATGTGGCGCGCGCTGCGGTTGAAGCCGCCGGTCAGGAAAACAACACCGATGATAATAGCGAGACCGCCAAGGAATATTGGCAGCGTGAGATGCTCGCCCAGAATGGCTACCGCAAATCCGGTTGAAAGCAGCGGTCCCGTTGATCTCGCAGTCGGATAGACGAGTGAAAGGTCGCCCTGACGATATCCCTGTTGAAGCAGCAGAAAATAGCCCAGATGCAGTACGGCACTCACAATGCAAAATATGATCGCCTGAGTTCCCAGTACCGGTTGATCGACGAAAAGGACCCAGCCTGTAACAGGGACGTAAATTACCGCCGCAATGACCGAGAACAGCCAGACGAGTTCCGGTCCGCCATTGATGCGTTTGACGAGTGTGTTCCAGGTCGCATGACAGAGGGCGGCAGTCAGAACGAGGGCAAGCGAGAGTAGGGTCATGGGGGCACCTAAAAGACAAACGAGAACTCGCGCGAAACCGCGCCCGTCTATCCCCCCTAGCTTTCTCGTCTTTAAGGTGTCTGCCGCTATGTAACTCAAACTGCGGCTTTTCGTGGCGCTCGGTCCTGACCTGCATCAGCAGCGGAACCCTAGCCACACATAGAGCGGATCAGAAGTTTAGCAGACGGTTGCGGAAAAGGAAGTGCGGGAACCTGTTGCAGTAGGATCGGCCGAAAGTTACTCGACCAGCCTGAATTGCATCAGTAACGTGCGCTGGAAACGCTGATTGAAATTATTATCTGAAATGATCGTAAGGATGTCTCGACCTCTCTCGTCCTGATGGACGGCGAGGCCTTCCATATTGTCGATCTCCCGCACATCGTCACTTTCAAGCAGAACCTTTCCATCCAATTCTGCCCCGGCGCGTATTTGTGATGCT
>DEIT01000223.1 GCA_002352635.1 Hyphomicrobiaceae bacterium UBA2767
GAGTGTCGCTCTAACCCGGTTGTTTGAGGAAGGTCAGCAGGGTGAACCGCTCGCCCGCCGTCACCGGCAGGACCTCGTGCAGCATCGAGCAGGAGAAGACGATGGCTCCGCCGCGCGGAGGCGCGAACAGCTCGTTGCCATATTCGGGAAAGCGCAGGTTGCCGCCTTCATAGTCGCCCGTGTTCAGGTTGATGGTGATCGCGTATTTGCGGTTGGCGACGGAGGGGTTGCAGTTGTCGCGGTGGATGTTGAAGAAACCGCTGTCGGACGCCTTGTAACAGCCGATCCGCAACGCTTCCATTTCCCATCGATGGAAATGCAGGACCTTTTTCAGCTCCGGCACGAGACGCGGCATGACCCGGTCGAGAATGCGCTTGTGGATGTCCGCATCTTCCACCACGTAGTCTTCCCGCCGCTTCATGTCGGCGATCACCCCGTCGCGGGCTTTCGCCTGCGTTCCGAGGCTGACCTGGCCCTCCTGTTTTTTCCCTTCCCGCCAAAGGTTTATGAGCCAGTCGCAGTCTTCGGGTTCAAGCACCCGGGGCACCGTCAAGACCGGAACGGTACGATTGACGGGTTCGGGTACTTCTGAATGACACACCTCGGCGATGCGGCTCTCAAGCCAGTCCCCAAGGTCGCCATTTACCTCATCGAGGCCGGTGATGCCGGCGATGCGCTGGTTCGGGCAGAGAACGTAAAGGGAGGGTGTGGAGACGCCGGAGTAATTCGCAAAACCGGAGGTTATGTCGCCGTCGCTATCCACCATGGTCTGGAAGCGCCAGTCCGCGGCGAGTTTTTGCGCCTGTATCTGTGCGTCGTCGCCGCAGCAGAATGTCGCGACCTGAACCTGGTCTTCGTCAAACAGGTTTTCTGAAAGTATGGAGCCGGGCAGGTCCTTTAATTCGGTGTCGCCGCAAAAGATGAAGACGATCGGCTTGCCCTTCACCGCAACATAGAAATCAAACAACTCGCCGTTGGTATCATTCAGGCTGAATACAGGCGCATGATCGCCCACGCCAAGACGCGGCTTCAGCTCGGTGCGCTGTGACGCTGACATTTCCCCTCCCAGGAAAAATACGGCGGCCACTGTGGCAGAGGATGAATGATCAGTACACAGTAATTTGTATGCGGAGGGATTCTCCCCACAAGTCTCTCACTATGGAATTGCCCACACGTGTTCATCCGCCAGCTTTGGCAGCCGGCGGTTTCGTCGACATGACGCTGACCCGCGCAGGCGCGCGTCCTATGTCACCTGATAATGCGGATGATAGATCGAATATACCCGGGTATATTTGATCTTGTCGTTCTCGCCGACCGTATAGAACCCCGCCATCATGAGCCGGAACGAGGTTCCCGCCTTGTGTTTGACGCCGACCCATTCAAGGTCCTGCTTGCACAGGAAATCGATCGGCGCTTCGGTGGCGATCGATGTGTCGGATGTGAGAAAATAGGTGTGATCGCGAATGGTTTCTTCCATGATCTCGCCAACATTGGTCCAAAAGGCGACGGCCTTGTCTTTGCCAGAGTTTATGGCCGCCATGGGGAGATATTCGAAGGTCGCGTCGGGTTCATACCACTTGTCATAAAAGTCGGAATAGCTCATGCCCGTGCGGGCGCAGGCGCCGTTGAAATCTGCAATATACTGGTTGTACTGCTCTTCCGTTATCATCGGTCCTGACCTCCGGTCTCGGTATTCCTGAACTCAGCCCCATTGGCACGACCAGACCGCCATCCGACTGATCTGCTTAAAGGGTAATGGCATTTCCGATGTACAGTCTATTGCAAAGAGGCGTCTTTTTCACTCCGGGGCTTCCGCTTGAGCCCCACCGCCCACCTGCGCGACCAGCTACGCAATGGTGCGAGTATTTCATACAGTTCAGTGCCGAGCGGAGTCGCAGCGTATCCGTCTTCCGTTCGCCTGACGAGACCTGCCTGCCGAAGCTCCTTGAGGCGGGAATTCAGGACGGTCGGTGAGACCGACTCACAACGTTCCTGCAGCTCGCGAAACGTTGCCGCACCGCCATCGCTGAGTTGCCATAAAATCCCGATCGACCAGCTTCGGCCGAGAAGATCGAAGACGGCCATGAGCGGTTTGCCGGATTTTGAACCGCGCACCGGGGTGCCCGGCATAGGAAACTTGGCCATATCAAATACGCTACATAAACCGTAGCGCTCCTCGTGCTGACGCGCTATCCATGCGCTACATAAAACGTAGCGTACGGGCAGGAATATGGCAAACGCGGCTCAATGGGCGGCCAGCTACGAGGTGGTGTGTTCTGCGCCTGCGGACGCCCCCTGGATCACCATATCGAAGAGGCGGGCGGTTTACCGCTTTGGGAATTCCCCGAACGGGTGAACAGTATTACGGGTGCTTTTTTTCACGGACTCAGGCACGAGTGATCGTGCAGAGAACTCCTTGGGGCCATTCCATGCCACTCGACATTGTGTTGATCGTGCTCGTGTCTTCCGTGCTCCACCCGGCGTGGAACTTGATCCTGAAGAAGAACCCTGATCCGCAACTGGGTTTCCTGGCCCTGATGAGCATGCTTGTGGTGTGCGCATTCGTGCATGGGCTGATTGAGGGCGTTGATTTTGCCGCCGTGTTTACCGTTCTGCCTTTCATTGCCCTGTCAGCCGGCGGGTTGCTTCTCTACGGGCTTTGCCTGACGGAGACGCTGAAACGAGGCGATCTCTCCACCTATTACCCGATCATCCGTTCATCACCTGTTTTCATCGTTGCTTTTTCCGTGCTCTTTCTCGGCAAGAGCTATCCGCTTGTCGTGCTGGCAGGGATCGCCTTGGCGGTGGCCGGGGGGTTCCTGCTTCAGTTCAGGCGTGGCACGCATTTTTTTGAAAATCCGGGCGCACTCGGTTTCGCCCTGTTGGCCATGGCCGGCACGGGCATCTATTCATTGGCCGATGCTCGGCTGATGCAAACGATCACGCCACAGGCGCAAATAACTGTCGTCGATGGCCTTCTGGTACCCATTTACGGGTATATATGGTGGCGGCGGCGCAGGAGCGAGCCTGAGCCGCTGGCGGGCATCCGCAGCCTGTCTCCCGTCCTGTTCGTGCTGCCTGGCGTCATGGCCTATGCGTCCTACTATCTGATCCTGATTGCCTATAAGGCGGGTGCCGACGTGGCTGCGGTGACCACGCTGCGTCAGGCCTCCATACCGATCTCGGTGGCGCTAGGCGGGCTGTTCCTGCGCGAAGGCACCATGCTGCGACGCTTCCTTGCTGCCGGGCTTCTGGCGCTGGGACTTGTGGTCATTGCGCTCAATGGTTAGCTGAGCCGCTTCGCCAGATGGTTTGTTGATCCGGGAGCCGCCGCGCGAGATTTCGCGTTCCATCAAACTATGCCATAAGCGCCTGAATGACAGGCAAACTTGGATACAGGCTGGGGTGCGATGTCGGCGGCACTTTCACCGATTTCGTTCTCCTCGATCAGGAGAGCGGACGGTTCGATGTTCACAAGGTCCTGACGACACCGCTGGATCCCTCCGAAGGGGTGGACGAGGGAATTGCGGGTCTGGAAGAGATCCGGAACGGATTTTTAGGCAAAACCGAAAACGTCATTCACGGCACGACACTCGTCATCAATGCGATCATCGAGCGCAAGGGGGCGCGGACGGCAATCGTCACGACCGAGGGATTTCGCGACTCGATCGAGATGCGCCGCGAGATCCGCTACGACATATACGATATCGGAGCCGTCTACCCCAAGCCGCTGGTCGAAAGGCCCTTGCGCCGCGAGGTCATGGAGCGTGTCTTGGCCGACGGCAGCGTGCACACGGCGCTCGACCAGGAAGGTGCGCAGCGAACCTTCGCGGAGCTGGCGGCCCAAGGCGTGGAAGCGATCGCGATCTGTCTTCTTCACGCCTATGCGAACCCGGAGCACGAGCGGGCGCTGGAGGCCATCGTCAAGTCCGCCCATCCGGACATGGCAATCTCGCTCTCGTCGGACGTGGCACCGGAGATCAAGGAATTCGAGCGCTGTTGCACCACCGCCATCAACGCCTATGTCAAGCCGCTGATGGCCCGATATCTGAAGCGGCTCGAGGAGCGACTGGAGGCCCGCGGGATTGAAGGCGGTCTCTTTGTCATGCTGTCCGGCGGCGGCATTATCGCGCCATCCGATGCGCGGCAATACCCGGTTCGCATGATCGAGTCCGGACCCGTCGGCGGCGCGCTCGCCGCTGCCCATCTCGGCTCCGAGGCAGGGCTCGACAACATACTCATGTTCGACATGGGCGGTACGACCGCAAAAGCCTGCCTGATCCAGGACGGCCAATTGCCGATTACGACGGTCTATGAGGTTGACCGGGTGCATCGTTTCAAGAAGGGGAGCGGTACGCCCGTTGGCGTTCCGACCGTCGACATCATCGAGATCGGCGCCGGCGGAGGCAGCATCGCGCGCATCGACGAGCTCGGCCTGCTGCAAGTGGGGCCCTTGAGCGCCGGTGCGGATCCCGGGCCGGTCTGCTACGGCCGCGGCGGTGCGGGCGCGACGGTGACCGATGCCGATTTGCTGCTCGGATATCTCGATGCGGACTATTTCCTCGGCGGCAAGATGGCGCTCGACGCGGCAGCGAGCGAGAACGGACTGGCGGATGCGATCGGCCAACCGCTCGGGCTTGCTTCTCTGGAGGCGGCGTGGGGCATCCACGACGTGGTCAACGAGAACATGGCATCGGCCATTCGCACCTATGTTGCGGAGAAGGGCGGCGACCTCGGCAACACGACAATTGTCGCGATGGGCGGTGCGGGGCC